>DASZBP010000094.1:0-3404 GCA_035943915.1 Gaiellaceae bacterium
TATTAGTCCAACGCGGGTTATAGTTGATATTGATCATGGAACACGATCAATGGTTCGGCGTCGAGATCCGGCACTTCGCGGCCCTGCAGGCGGTCGCCGCCGAGCGCTCTTTCGGCCGTGCGGCAGCCCGGCTTGGCTACACGCAGTCGGCGGTCAGCCAGCAGATCGCCACGCTGGAGCGGATCGTCGGCGAGCAGCTCGTCGAGCGCCCGGGCGGCCCCCGCCCCGTCTCGCTCACGGAAGCCGGTGCGCTCCTCCTGCGGCATGCGGACTCGATCGTCGCGCGGCTGCAGGCAGCGCAGGCCGACCTGCTGGCGCTGCAGTCGGGCGAGGTGGGGACGCTGCGGATCGGCACGTTCCAGTCCGTCGGCGCACGCGTGCTCCCCGCGGTCATGCGGCGCTTCACGGCGGATTGGCCGCAGATCGATGTGACGCTGGTCGAGCTCGAGGACGACGAGGTCGCGCCCGGCATCGAGCGCGGCCAGATCGACGTCGGCTTCGTTCTGTTGCCGCTCGAGGACGAGCCGCTCGAGACCGTCGAGGTGCTGCGCGACCCCTACGTGCTCGTCAAGCCAAAAGGCTCGCCGCTTCAGCCGTCGCTGCGCGCGATCGCCGCGGAGCCGCTCGTCGGGTTCCGCCAGTCCGACGCGCTCGCGGGTGTCGAGGCGGCGTTCCGCGCCGAGGGTGTCGAGCCGCACTGGGCGTTCCGCTCGAACGACAACCCGACGGTGCAGGGACTCGTCGGCGCGGGCATCGGCAACGCGGTGCTGCCACGGCTGACCGTCGACGAGCGCGATCCGCGCGTCGAGGTCGTCGACCTGCCGTCGGTGCCTCCCCGCATCATCGGCATCGCGCGCCACCGCGACCGGTACGCGTCGCCGGCGACCCGCGCGTTCCTCGAGACGGTTACTCGACGGTGACGGTCTTCGCCAGGTTCCGCGGCTGGTCGACGTTCAGGCCGCGCAGCCGCGCGATACGATACGCGAGCAGCTGGAGCGGCAGGATCGCCAGTGCAGCCTGCAGGAACGCCGGCGAATTCGGGACGTAGATCACGTCGTCCGCGTGGTGCTGGATGTCCTCGTGCCCATCGGATGCGATCGCAATGACATACGCGCCGCGCGCACGCGTCTCCTGAATGTTCGACACGATCTTGTCGTAGACGTGGCTGCGCGTCGCGACAACGACGACCGGCGTCCCTTCCTCGAGCAGCGCGATCGGGCCGTGCTTCATCTCGCCGGCGGAGTACGCCTCGGTCGGGATGTATGAGATCTCCTTCAGCTTGAGCGCGCCTTCGAGCGCGACCGGCAGGCCGATGTGGCGGCCGAGGTACAGGAAGAACGGCTTCTCGTAGAAGCGCTGCGCGATCTCGTCGATCGGATGGTCGGCGTCGAGGAACGCCTGCATCTTCTCCGGCAGCCGGTAGACCTCGTCGAGGATGAACTCCATCTCGTCTTTCGGCATCGTGTCGCGGCACTGCGCGAGCTTGAGGCCGATCAGGAAGAGCAGCGCGACCTGCGCGGTGAACGTCTTGGACGCGGCGACGCCGACCTCGAGGCCGGTGCGCGTGTACAGCACCGAGTCGACTTCGCGCGTGATCTGCGAGCCCATCATGTTCGTGATCGCAACGGTGCGCGCACCGCGCTCACGCGCGAGCTTCATCGCCTGGATCGTGTCGCGCGTCTCGCCCGACTGCGAGATGCCGATGACGAGCGTGCCGGGATCGACGACGGGGTTGCGATAGATCCACTCGGATGCGACGTCCGGCTCGACCGGCACGCGCGCCCACTCCTCGATCGCGTAGCGCCCGACGACACCGGCGTGGTACGAGGTGCCGCACGCGACGATGACGATGCGCTTGAGGTGCTTCAACTCGTCCTCGTTGAGACCGAGGCCGTCGAGCACGAGGTGGCCGTGGCGCACGCGGTCGCCGATCGTCTCGGCCACGCCCTCGGGCTGCTCGTGGATCTCCTTGAGCATGAACGTCTCGTAGCCGCCGCGCTCGGCAGCCGCGTCGTCCCAGTCGACCTCTGTGATCTCGAGCTCGACCGGCTCGCCGGAGGCGGCATGCACGACGTCGACGCCGTCGGGCGTGATGTGCACGACTTCGCCGTCGCCCGGGTACTGCACGCGGCGCGTCTCCGACAGGAACGCAGCCAGGTTCGACGCGAGGAAGTTCTCGCCGTCGCCGAGGCCGATCACCATCGGCGTCTGGTGACGCACGCCGACCAATTCGTTCGGGTGGTCGCGGTGGATGACGACGAAGGTGAAGTGGCCTTCGAGCTTCGTGTAGACGTCGCGCACCGCCTGCACGAGGTCACCGTCATAGGCGTCCTCCAGCAGGTGCGCGACAACTTCCGCGTCGGTCTCGGAGGTGAAGCTGTGGCCGGCGGCGGTGAGCTCGTTGCGCAGCTCGCGATAGTTCTCGACGATGCCGTTGAGGACGATCGCAAGCGCACGCTCGTCGCACGCGGTGAGCGGGTGGGCGTTCTGCTCGGTGACGCCGCCGTGCGTCGCCCAGCGCGTGTGGCCGAGGCCGGTCGTCGAGCTCGAGCCGTTCGGGCCTGCCGCCTCTTTCAGGATCTGCAGGTTCCCGACCGCGCGCACGTAGTCGAGGCCGTCGTCCTCGATCAGCGCGATGCCGGCGGAGTCGTAGCCGCGGTATTCGAGACGCTGGAGCCCCTGAATGAGCAGCGGCTTCGAGGCGCGAGCCCCGACGTAACCGATGATCCCGCACATCCCCCGAACCTCCGTTTCGACGGCGCCGTCGGCGCCAAGACCTAGTCATTTCTCCTGGAAAGGGCCCATACAAACGCAAAAAGCCCGGCTGTCTGAAAAACCCGCCCCAACGTCGGGGCGGTCAGCCGAGCTCACGTCGTACGAGCGCCGCGATGCTAGCACAGGCGTTTTCGGCCACCTTGGCATTCTCTGCCTCTGCGAGCACCCGAATCAACGGCTCCGTGCCCGACGGGCGCACCAAAATGCGTCCTTCGCCGCCCCACTCGTCGTTCACGCGCTCGACCTCGGCGCGGATCACGGGGGTCAGCTCGCGCTCGGTGACGCGGACGTTCTCCTTCGCCTGCGGCCAGCGCGGCATGACCGCAGCCGCCTCGCTGAGCTTGCGCCCCTTGAGCGCGGCGCAGAGCAGCAGGCCGGCGGCGAGGCCGTCGCCCGTGACGTGGTCGCGGAGCCAGATGATGTGCCCCGACTGCTCGCCGCCGAGGACCGCGCCTTCGCGCTGCAGCGCCTCGAGCACATAGCGGTCGCCGACGTCAGTGGTGTGCACGGTGATGCCGCGCTCGCGCATCAGCGCGTGGAACCCCATGTTCGTCATCACGGTGACGGCCACCTGGTCGACCTGCTGGTCGAGCGCGAGGATCGCGACGATCTGGTCGCCGTCGACGGCG
>DASZBP010000095.1:0-18009 GCA_035943915.1 Gaiellaceae bacterium
ACGCATCGTCGAGCGCGACGGACAGTTGCTGCTCGCGCGCGCCGTCGACGAGACGAAGGATCAGAGCTACATGCTCGCGACCGTCGACCCGCGGCAGCTCGGTCGACTGTGGTTCCCGCTCGGGGAGCAGACGAAGGAGCAGACGCGCGCCGAGGCGGCAGCCGCCGGGCTTGCCGTCGCGTCGCGCGCCGAGAGCCAGGAGGCGTGCTTCCTCGCCGGCGACGACTACCGCGCGTTCCTCGGCCGGCACGGGTTGAGCGCCGAAGAGGGCGCGATCGTCGACGTCGACGGCGAGCGTGTCGGCACGCACGAAGGCTTCTGGCGGTTCACGCCAGGCCAGCGTCGCGGGCTCGGTGTGTCCGCGGCGGAGCCGCTGTACGCAGTCGCGACGGATGCGCGGACGAACACGGTGACCGTGGGGCCGCGCGCTGCGCTGGCGACGACCACCGTCTCCGCGAAGGGACGCCTGTTCGCGGACGCCGCGACCGTCACCGCGAAGCTCCGGTACCGCTCTCCTGCGGTGCCCGCGCACGTCGAGCCGACCGCCTCCGGGTTCCGGCTCCAGCTCGACCAGCCGGCGTACGGCGTCGCGCGCGGACAGGCCGCGGTGCTCTACGACGGCGACGTCGTCGTCGGTTCCGGCTTGGTGACGTCCGTGGGCGGCGGCTAGGCTGGCGCCCGTGCTCGTACTGTTCTCGTTCTCGGATCTCGCCTACCTGGCGCTCGCGATTTTCCTCGTCGCCGTCGGGCTCGGCCTCGGCTGGGCTTTTGTGCGGTTGGCCGTAACCTTCGACAGGCTTTCTTCGTTGATTCGTGGGGCGGAACGTGAGGCTCTACCGGTTATCAACAAGGTCGGGGGCTCGGTGGATCGGGTGAATGCGCAACTGGACAAGCTCGACCAGGCAACGGACAGCGCCGTCGACGCGGTGGTCGCCGTGGACGAGGCCGTGCGGACCGTGAGCTTCGCGGTCAAGCGACCCGTCCAGAAGCTCACCGGGTTGTCGGCCGGCGTGTCGCACGGTTGGTCGTCGCTGAAGACGCGGCGCGACTGGCGCAGCGCGGTCGACGCGGGCAAGGCCGCCGCGGCACGCCGCGAGCGCGATCTGGACGAGGACGTGCGGACCGCACATGACTGACGAGATCAAGCTCACCATTCCGCGCGAGCCAGGCTTCGAAGGCGTCGCGCACCTCGTTCTCAGTGGGCTGGCGGTCCGTCTCAACCTGACCATCGAGAACCTCGAGGACCTGCAGATCGCACTCGAGACGCTGCTCGACACGACGGATGCGGGCGGCGATCTCACGATCGCCATGCGCCTCGACGACGGCGAGCTGCGCACACTCGTCGGGCCGCTGCCCTCGCGTCTCCTCGACGCGATCGAGCAGGACTCAGGCGACGGCGAGGTCGGCGTGCGCCGCGTGCTCGAGACGACCGTCGACGACATCTTCGTGGACGGCGACCACGTCACGCTGACGAAGAAGGTGACGCTCCCGGGTGGCTGAGAACGACAAGATCCTTCTTCGGCGCTATCACGAGCAGGGCGACCTGCAGGCGCGCGAGCAGCTGATCGAGCAGTACATGTCGCTCGTGCGCTCGCTGGCGCGGCGCTACAGCTACCGCGGCGAGCAGCTCGACGACCTGATCCAGATCGGCGCGATCGGGCTGATCAAGGCGATCGACCGTTTCGACGTAAATCGCGGCGTCGAGCTCACGACTTACGCAACACCGAACATCATCGGCGAGATCAAGCGGCACTTCCGCGACAAGGGCTGGTCCGTGCGCGTCCCGCGCGGCCTCCAGGAGCTGAATGTGCAGCTGTCGAAGCTGGTCGAGCAGCTGACGGTGCAGCTGGCCCGCTCACCCACGATCCCCGAGCTCGCGAAGGCTGCGGGAGTGGAGGAGGAGCAGGTGCTCGAGGCGCTCGAGTCCGGCCGCGCGTACTCGTCGCTGTCGCTCTCGCAGGGATCCAGCACCGAGGACGGCGAGGAGATCGACCCGCTCGAGATGCTCGGCGAGATCGAGCATCAGTACGAGGTGTCGGAGGACCGCGCCGTTCTCGCGCCCGGATTCAAGGCGCTCGACGAGCGTGAGCGGACGATCCTGCACCTGCGCTTCTTCGAGGGGCTCACCCAGTCGCAGATCGCGGCGCAGGTCGGCATCTCGCAGATGCACGTCTCGCGGCTGATCCGCCGCGCGCTCGAGAAGATCCGCGAAGAGATCGCGGCGGACGAGACGTCCGAGCCCGATCGCGCCGCGTAGAAACGCAGGGGTGGTGTCTGACACCATGGCTTGCCGGATGGGAATGGGATTGCTGCGGCGATGACTTTGGCGACGGTGACGACGTCGTGTGGCAGCTCCTTCCTGTTCTGCCGGAAACGCAGGCATGGGTCGAACGGGTCTTCAATCCCGTGATCTCCGCCCGCCTCACTCATCAGGAGACACATCACGACCTTCCTGAAGCGAAGCTCGCTCAACCAACGGAGGGAAAGGTCACGGCCATCGAGTCGGCGTTTTACATCGGCGCCATGGACGACAACGTCGTTAAGCCCGTCCACGGCTCCGGGTTCGTCGAGCCGCGAGGTGCTGTTGCGGGATTCGACCCTCGTGCCTGCGAATGGCCGGACGGCCTCCACCATGAGGGTTACATCGTTCGTCTCGGCCGTTGATCAGAATGATCAAGCCCACCGTGTTCCGCACGCAGAAGTGCGCCGGGTCGACGGCGCGAGCCACGGACTGATCGCCGACGCCGGACCGCAGCTCGGCGACGAGATCGCCGATTGGCTCAGCCGTACACTGTCGGCCTGATGGCGATGACAACCAACGAGATCCGCGAGGCATACCTCGCGTTCTTCGCCGAGCGCGGCCATCTCCGCTGCCCGTCGTACTCGCTGATCCCGCGCGCGGACGACCATTCGACGCTGTTCACGTCCGCCGGCATGCAGCCGCAGATGCCGTTCTTCCTCGAGCGCGAGCAGCCACCAGCGCCGCTCACCACGACGGCGCAGAAGGTCTTCCGCAGCGTCGACATCGACGAGGTCGGCCGCGACACGTACCACCTCACCTTCTTCGAGATGCTCGGCAACTTCTCGTTCGGGCAGTACTTCAAGGAGGGCGCGATCCGGTACGCGCGCGAGTTCCTCGTCGACCATCTGAAGCTCGACTGGGACCGCATCTGGGTCAGCGTGCACTCCGGCGACCCGAACCTCGAGCTCGGCCCAGATGACGTCGCGATCAAGCACTGGCTGGACGTCGGCATGCCGCAGGAGCGGATCACCCCGCTGCCGTCGTCGGAGAACTTCTGGTCGGTCGGCGGCCCGGGGCCATGCGGCCCCGACTCCGAGATCTACTACGACTGGGGCGAGGAGACCGGCTGCGGCAACGACGACTGCAAGCCCGGCTGCGACCGATGCGAGCGGTTCCTCGAGTTCTGGAACCTCGTGTTCATGGAGTACGAGCTCCAGCCCGACGGCAAGTTGAAGCCGCTGCCGAAGCAGAACATCGACACCGGCATGGGTCTCGAGCGCATGGCGCGGATCCTGCAGCAGGTTCCGTCGGTCTACGACACGGACGGCTACCAGGCGATCATGTCCTGGATCGCGACGGAGTCCGGCGTGGCATACGGCGAGTCCGCCGAGGCCACCAAGGCGCACCGAGTCCTCGCCGACCACGCGCGCGGCATGTGCTTCATCGTCAGCGAAGGGATCACGCCTTCGAACGAGGGCCGCGGCTACGTGCTGCGGCGCATTGTTCGCCGCGCCGTGCAGTTCGGCATGCGCATCGGCCTGCAGTCACCGTTCCTGCCGGGTCTCGCCGATGCGGTGATCGAGGAGATGGGCGGTGCATACCCCGAGCTCGTCGAGCACCGCGATCAGATTCATCGCGTGCTCTCCGCAGAAGAGGAGCGCTTCTCCGAGACGCTGACGCGCGGCATGAAGGTGTTCGAGGAGCTCGCCGGTGAGCGCGCGATCTCCGCCGAGGATGCGTTCACGCTTGCGGCGACCTACGGCTTCCCGATCGAGCTGACCGAGGAGCTCGCCGAGGAGCGCGGGCAGGCGGTCGACGTCGACCGGTTCCGCGAGCTGATGGAAGGACACCGCGAGGTGTCCCGCGGCGGCGGCGACCGGAGCGAGCTGCAGCGCGCCGCGGAGTTCGCGCGTAACGCGGGCTTCGTCGCGGAGTTCGTCGGCTACGCGAAGACCGACGTGCTCACCCAGATCGGTGCGTTCGAAGATCTCGGCGACGGAACGTTCCTTGCGAAGCTGCGCGAGTCGCCGTTCTACCCGGACGGCGGTGGCCAGGTCACCGACGCCGGCGAGCTCGTGCACGACGACAGCGGCGCCGTCGCGACGCTCAAGGCCGCATATCGCATCGGGGAAGACCAGGTGCTGCTGCTCGAAGGGAATGGCTTCGCGGACGGCGATCGCGTCCGCGCGGTCGTCGCCTGGCCGGCGCGGTTCCCGACGATGGCGAATCACACGGCGACGCACCTGCTGCAGGCTGCGCTGCGCGAGGTGCTCGGCGACCAGGTGCATCAGGCCGGCTCGTCGGTACGCCCGGACAAGCTGCGCTTCGACTTCACGCACGAGCGCGGACTGACCGCCGAGGAGCGAGACCGGATCGAGCGGCGCGTCAACGAGAAGATCTTCGAAGCGATCCCGGTACGGACATTCGTCACGCCGATCGACGAGGCGCGCAAGCTCGGCGCGATGATGCTGTTCGGCGAGAAGTACGGCGAGGAAGTGCGCGTGGTCGAGATCGGCGACTTCTCACGCGAGCTCTGCGGCGGGACCCACGTCCGCTCGACCGCCGAGATCGGGCCGTTCGTCATCCTGACCGAGAAGGCCGTCGCGTCCGGCACACGCCGCATCGAAGCCGTCACGGCCGGCGAGGCGTGGGCGTGGCTCGACGAGCGCTCGCGGCGGCTGAACGCCGCGCAGAGCGAGCTCGAGTCTGCGCGCAAGGAGTCGAAGAAGCCGAAACCCGCTGCCGCCGGCCCGGACATCGTCTGGGAGGACGCGCAAGGCAAGGTCTACGTGGCCGAGGTGAAGGGCGCGACGGGCGGCGACCTGCGCGACCTCTCCGACAAGCTGCGCGGGCAGCGCGACGCGCTCGCGGTGATCCTCGCGTCGGCGGACGAGGGCAAGGTCGGCCTCGTCGTGAACCTCGACAAGTCACTCGCGGAGCTCGACGCGGTGAAGATCGTGCGGCAGCTCGGCCCGATCATCGGCGGCGGCGGGGGAGGCCGTCCGACGCTCGCCGAGGCGGGCGGCAAGAACGTGGACGGTGTGCGGGAGGCCCTGGAAGCAGGCCGGGACTCGCTCGCGTCCGCCATCGGGTGAAGACTCTCGCACTGGATTTCGGCTCGGCGCGCACCGGCGTCGCCGTCTCCGACCCGACCGGGACGGTCGTCCGTCCCGTGACGATCGTCGAGCGCGCGGCCACCGACGCCGGGTTTGCGAAGCTGCTCGACGTGATCGCTGCAGAAGAACCCGCGCAGGTCGTCGTCGGCCTGCCGCTCACGCTGCGCGGGGAGCACGGCGCGCAGGCACAGGAGACGACCGAGTTCGTCGAGCGCCTGCGCGCAGCGATCGACGCGCCGGTCGAGACGTACGACGAGCGGTTCACGTCGGTCCTCGCGGGTGGCGACGACGCGCGCGCTGCTGCGCACCTTCTCGAGGGGTATCTGGAATGGCGCCGGACGAACGCGTAGTCAGGCGCCGCCGCGCGGTTGCGCTCGGCGCCGTCGCGCTGGTCGTCGTCGCGGCTGTCGTCGCCATCGCGGTCGCCGCGCCGCACATTCACCGCAAGCACGCGGTGCCTCCGCCGCCTCCGCCGCCGCACGCCTACAAGGTGATCTTCCCCGAGGGCTTCACGCGCGGTCAGATGGTCGCTCGCATCGGCGCCGTCGCGAAGATCGCGACGAAGGAGCGCCACGGGAAAGCGGTGCGGCTTACCTCGAGCGCGTACATCGCCGCCTCCAAGAGCGCGACCGTGCCGTGCTTCAAGCCGCACGCGCAGAAGAACCTCGAAGGCTTCCTCTTCCCGTCGACGTACGACTTCATCTTCAAGACGACGTCGAAGCAGCTCGTGTCGAAGCAGCTCGCCGCGTTCTGCAGCATCTGGCGCAGCACCGACTTGTCGTACGCGCGGTCGAAGAACCTGACCGATTACGACGTCCTGACGATCGCCTCGCTGGTGGAAGGCGAAGCAGTGCTTGCCGGCGACCGCGCCAAGGTCGCCGCGGTGATCTACAACCGCCTGCACCTCGGCATGACCCTCGCGATCGATGCGGCGCTCCGCTACGGCCTGCACATCCCCGGGACGGAGTCGATCCACGAGTCGCAGCTGCAGAACGACACGCCGTACAACCTGCGGCTGCACACCGGGCTGCCGCCGACGCCGATCAACAACCCGGGTGCTGCGTCGATCCAGGCTGCCGCGCATCCCGCGCATGCCGACTACCTCTTCTTCGTGGCGGCGCCCGACCACAAGCACACGTTCTTCACGGCGAGCGCAGCGGCGTTCAACTCGTACAAATGCGCGCACGGCTATGGCTGTTAAGCGTGTCGCGCTGCTCGGGCACCCAGTCTCACAGTCACGGTCGCCGCAAATGCAGAACGCGGCGTTCGCTGCGGCCGGCCTCGACGACTGGCAGTACGTCGCGCTCGACGTGCTCGACGTCGTCGACGCGGTCGAGGACCTACGGGCACAGGGATTCGTCGGTGCCAACGTGACGATCCCCCACAAGCAGGCCGTCGTCGCCGCATGCGACGAGGCAGAAGGTGATGCCGTCAACACGCTCGTCTTCCGTGACGGTCGCGTGCTCGGCTTCAACACCGACAAGGAGATCGTCGCTGGCATCGACGCGAAGCGCGTCTGCATGATCGGCGCCGGCGGCGCGGCGCGGACACTCCTGCCGGGGCTGACCGGGGAGGTCGTGTGGTTCTCGCGTCGTGAGAACTGGCCGCCCGATGCGTCCGGCTGCGACCTGATCGTCAACGCGACGCCCGTGCGGGACGAGCTGCTCGTCGAGCCTGAGGCGGGGCAGACGGTCGTGGACCTGGCCTATGGGCCCGACGAGACGGCGCTCGTGCGCGCCGCGCGTGAAGTCGGCTGCGACGTCGTGGACGGCCTCGAGGCGCTCGTGCGCCAGGGCGCGGCGAGCTTCACGCTCTGGACGGGACGCCCCGCGCCCGTCGAGGAGATGCGGCGGGCCGTACATTTGCAGGCGTGAAGCTCACCCTCGCATCCGCCGGCGAGTCGCACGGCCCCGCGCTCGTCACGATCCTCGGCGGCCTGCCCGCCGGGTTGATGCTCGATCGCGACGCGATCGACGCCGACCTGAGGCGCCGCCAGGAGGGCTACGGCCGCTCGCCGCGCCAGCAGATCGAGCAGGACCGCGTCGAGGTGCTCGCGGGCCTCCGGCAAGGACGCACACTCGGCACGCCGCTGGCGCTCGTCGTGCGCAACGCGGATCACAAGAACTGGACGTGGGGGATGTCGGCCTGGCCGCCGGCGGGTGAGCCGTCGGGCAAGGGTCTCAAGAAGGTGACGCTGCCGCGCCCGGGCCACGCGGATCTTGCGGGCGTCCTCAAGTACGGGCTGGACGACGTTCGCGACGCGCTCGAGCGCGCATCTGCGCGGCACACGGCGGTGCACGTCGCTGCCGGCGCCGTCGCGAAGGCACTGCTTGCGACGATCGGCATCACCGTGCGCGGCTCGACGGTCGACGAGGACAAGTTGCGCGAGGCGATCGACGATGCGCGCAAGGAGCGCGACACGGTCGGCGGCATCGTCGAGGTGCGCGCCGACGGCGTGCCGCCCGGGCTCGGCTCGTACGCGGCGAAGGAAGACCGGCTCGACGCCCGGCTCGCGTTCGCGCTGATGGGCATACAGGCGGTGAAGGGCGTCGAGATCGGCGATGGCTTCGCGCTCGCCGCGCTGCGCGGGTCGCAGGCGCACGACGAGATCCGCACCGACCGGCGCCGCGACACGAATCACGCCGGCGGCATCGAGGCGGGCATCTCGAACGGTGAGCAGATCGTCGTGCGTGCCGGGATGAAGCCGCTGCCGACGCTGATGAAGCCGCTCGGCTCGGTCGACCTCGAGACCGGTGAGGCGGGGGAGGCTCTGGTCGAGCGCTCCGACGTCGCGGCCGTCGAGGCGTTGGCCGTCGTCGCAGAAGCGGCGGTCGCCTGGGAGCTTGCAAACGCCGCGCGCGAGAAGTTCGGCGGCGACGCGCTCGAGGACTTCGTCGCCGCGCACTCGGCGTACGTGCAGCGCATCCAATGGCACTGAACGCGCTCGGGCGGCACATCGCGCTGATCGGCTTCATGGGCGCGGGGAAGTCGACGCTCGTGCACCCGTTGGCGGAGCGGCTCGGCCGTCCGGCGGTGGACGTCGACGATGGCGCGACACAGATCATCGAGGAGCGTGGCATGGACGCGTTCCGCGTGCACGAGCTGCAGCGCACGCTGTTCTTCCTGGAAGGGCGCGAGCCTGGCGTGTTCGCGCTCGGCGGCGGCGCGGTGACCGCGGCCGAGATTCGCGACGAGCTCGCGAAGTCCGCCTTCACCCTGCTGCTCGACATCGACGCGGACACGGCGTGGCAACGTTGCGGCAACGGCGAGCGACCGCTCGCGCAGGACCACGCGGATTTCCGCCGGCTGTGGCACGAGCGTCAGCCGCTGTACCGCGAGGTCGCCGACGCTACGGCGGACGGCATCGACGGCGCCATCCTCGCTGCTGCGGGGATCCATCACGAGCTCGGCGCGCTCGACCGCCTCGGCGAGCTCGTGCCGGGGGACGGCCCGGTTGCGCTCGTCGCCGACGCGACTGTGATGGGCATCCACGGCCCGCGCACGCAGCAGGCGCTCGGTGACCGGCTCGACTCGCTGCACGAGGTGCCAGCGGGCGAGGCGGCGAAGCAGCTGCACGTCGTGGAGCGCCTGTGGTCGGAGCTTCGCCTCGACCGTGGCGGGACGATCGTTGCGCTCGGCGGTGGAACGACGACCGATCTCGTCGGCTACGTCGCCTCCGCGTACCTACGCGGCGTCGCGTGGGTCCCCGTCCCGACGACCGGCGTCGGCCAGGTCGACGCGGCGATCGGCGGCAAGACGGGGGTCGACCTGCCGGAGGGGAAGAACCTCGTCGGCGCGTTCCACTGGCCGGCGCGCACGGTGATCGACCCGGCGCTGCTCGAGACGCTGCCCGAGCGCGAGCGGAGGCAGGGACTCGCCGAGCACGTGAAGACGGAGCTGCTGGCGGGCCACTCGCTCGATCGGCGCGCCGCGGCGGCATACAAGGCCGCGCTCTGCCTGCGCGACCCCCACGATCATGGGCCGCGGCAGTGGCTGAACCTCGGCCACACGTTCGCGCACGCGCTCGAAGCGGGCGCCGAGTTCGACTTGCCGCACGGCGAGGCGGTGGCGCTCGGCCTGCTCGCCGCGCTGCGGCTATCCGGGCGCGACACGGCACCCGTGGTGGACGTTCTCGACCCGCAGCCGGTCGCGGTCGACCGTGAGCGCGCGTGGGAGGCGCTGCTGCGCGACAAGAAGCGAAGCGGCGACGCGATCAACCTCGTCCTTCTCCGCGAGAGCGGGCCTGTGGTGGAGCCACGGCCGGCCGATCAGGTTCGCGCGGCCCTCGATAGCCTCATCCGCTGATGCAGATCCTGATCCTCAACGGCGCGAACCTCGACCAGCTGTCGCGGCGCGACCCGAAGGTCTACGGCGGCGTCTCGCTCAACGAGCTCGAGGGCCGCATCTACGAGTGGGCGCATGCGCTCGACATCAGCGCGCGCTGCCGGCAGACGAACAGTGAGGGCGAGTTCATCGAGTGGATCCACGACGCGTACGACAACGTCGACGCGCTGATCGTGAACCCGGGCGCGTGGAGCCACTACAGCTACGCGATCCGCGACGCGCTCGAGCTGCTCGAGGTGCCGTTCGTCGAGGTGCACCTCTCGAATATCGAAGAGCGCGAGGAGTGGCGGCGTCACAGCGTCGTCGCCGACATCGCCACGCACCGCATCCTTGGCAAAGGTCCTGACGGGTATCGCGAGGCACTCGAGTTCCTCGCCGGAAAGAGGGAAGGCTCATGACACATCTCGCCGCGCTCGGTGAGCGGATCGACAAGCCGCTGCTCGTCACGAATCTCGTGAACGTGAAGTACCTCGTCGGGTTCGAGAGCTCGAATGCCGCGCTGCTCGTGCAACCGGGTGGCGACACGACGCTCTACACCGACTTCCGCTACGCCGAGGCGGCCAAAGCCGTTGACGGTGTCGAGGTCGTAATGACGAAGCGCTCGCTTCTCGGCGACGTCGCGTCGCGGCTGTCCGGCTCCGTGCAGTTCGAGAGCAGCGCGGTCTCGCACGCGTCGTGGAAGGAGCTGTCGTCGGGCTCGGCGGAGCTCGTGCCGGTGACCGGCGTCGTGGAGGGACTGCGCGCGGTGAAGTCGGAGGACGAGGTCGCAAAGATCAAGCGCGCCGCGCAGATCGCGGATCGCGCGTTCGAGGCGCTGACGGCGGAGACGTTCGTCGGCCGATCGGAGCGCGAGGTCGCATGGCGTCTGCGCGAGCTGCTGCATGCGCATGGATCGGACGCGCTGTCGTTCGAGTCGATCGTCGCGTCCGGCCCGAACGGCGCGCTTCCGCACGGCAGGCCGACCGACAAGATCATCGCGCCGGGTGAGCTCGTCACCGTCGACTGGGGCTGCGGCTTCGAGGGCTACTACAGCGACTCGACGCGCACCGTCTCGACGGGCGGCATCTCCGACCGTCTGCGCGAGATCTACGAGGTCTGCCTGCGCGCACAGGTCGCGGCATGCGAAGGGCTGCGCGCCGGGGTGACCGGCGTCGACGGCGACGCGCTCGCGCGCGACGTCATCGAAGCGGCCGGCTACGGCGGCGAATTCGGTCACGGCCTCGGCCACGGCCTCGGGCTCGAGGTGCACGAGGCGCCGACCCTTTCGACCGCGTCGACGTACCCGCTGGAGCCGGGCAACGTCGTGACGGTCGAGCCGGGCATCTACCTGCCGGGCGTGGGCGGAGTGCGGATCGAGGACGATGTCGTCGTCCGCGAGAACGGCGTCGAGCTGCTGACGAGCTTTCCCAAGCAGCTGATCGAAGTCCGCTAACCTGCCGCGCCGATGGCCGAGGTCGTCTCAACCGCGCAGTTCCGCAACGGGATGCACATCCAGCTGGATGGGCAGAACTGGCGGATCGTCGAATTCCAGCACGTGAAGCCGGGCAAGGGCGGCGCGTTCGTGCGTACCAAGCTCAAGTCGCTGGGCAGCGGCTCGGTTGTCGATCGCACGTTCCGCGCGGGCGAGAAGTTCCCGCGGATCCGCACCGAGCAGAAGAACATGCAGTACCTCTACGACGCGGGCGACGACGTCGTCTTCATGGATCAGGAGACGTACGAGCAGCTCTCGATCCCGCACGCGGATCTCGAGGAAGAGCTGCCGTTCATGCAGCCCTCGTCTGTTGTTCAGGTGCTGTTCGTGGACGGCGACCCGTCGGGCGTCGAGCTGCCCGCGTCCGTGGTGCTCGAGGTCGTCGAGACCGAGCCGGGCGTCAAGGGCGACACGGTCTCGAACGTGACCAAGCCGGCGACGCTGGAGACCGGGGCGGTCATCCAGGTGCCGCTGTTCGTCAACACGGGCGACAAGCTCAAAGTCGACCCCAAAGAGAAGCGCTACATCCAGCGCGCCTAGTCCGGGTAGGGTCCCTCGTCATGCCGCGCCTCGTCGACACGACGATCCGCGTCCTCAGCCAGGAGCCGCTGGCCGGGCTGATGCCGACCGCCGACCTGCTGCGCCTTGCGGAGATCCTCGACTCGGCCGGCTTCGCCTACCTCGAGGTCTCGGGCGGCGGCGTCTTCGACACGGCGGTCCGCCGCGGCACGGAGAGCCCCTGGGAGCGGATCCGCGCGCTGAAGAACCGCACGACGACTCCGCTGGCGCTCGCGCTCCGCGGGCGCTTCCTCGTCGGCTCGCGCCCCGTGGGCGGCGACTTCGCCGAGCGGTTCGTCGCCAGCGCCGCGGCTAGCGGCATCGACGTGTTCCGCCTCCACGACCCGCTGAACGACGTCGACAACCTGCGCGAGGCAGCGCGCGCGATCGCCGACGCCGGCAAGGAGTTCGAGGCGGGCTTGCTCTACGGCAGCGGCCAGCACGAGGCACTCGTCGCAGCGGCGAAGCGCCTGCCCGAGATGGGCGCGGCGCGCATCCTGCTCAACGATCCCGCCAGCCTGCTGCAGCCGCACCGGGCGAGCGAGCTCGTCGCCGAGCTGCGCGACGTCTCCGGGCTCCCCGTCGGCCTCTACGGCCAGGGCGCGGGAGGCTCGGCGCTGGCCGCGGCGCTCGAAGCCGCACGCGCGGGCGCGGATCGCATCGCGACCGCGGTCTACCCGGTTGCACTCACGATGCACCGCGTCGCTGCCGAGTCGGCTGCGCAGGCGCTCGCCGGCATCGGCATGGACGCGGGCGTCGACATCGACAAGCTCTGGGAGGCCGCCGACCTGGTCGACGAGCACATCGGCGACGAGCCGGTCAGCCCGACCGCTCCGCGCATCGCGGTGCGCGCCGCGCGCCACAAGATTCCCGTCGGCGTCGTCGCCGCGATCGACATGCAGCTGCAGTCGCAGGCCGCCGGCGACCGGCTCGACGACGTGATCGCCGAGCTCAAGGAAGTGCGCCGCGAAGTCGGGTACCCGCCGCTTGCCGCGCCGATCGGCAACATCCTCGCGTCGCAGGCGCTCGTCAACGTGCTCACGGCGAACCGTTACGCGACAATGGTCGACGAGGTGCGCGACCTCGTGCGCGGCAAGTTCGGCCGCACGCCGGCGCCGGTCGACCCCGCGATCGAGAGGGCGGTCGAGCGTCTCGGCGATGCGAACGGCGATGCTGCGCTCGACCTCGACGCGTTGCGCGAGGAGGCGGGCGATCTCGCCGCCAGCGAGGAAGAGCTGCTCCTGCTTGCACTGTTCGGCGAGGAGGCGGAGCCGCTTCTGCGTGCGATTCGCCAGCGAGTCTCCGGCGAGGAGTCGCTCGCGGCGGGCGGCGTCGACCAGCGGCGCGCTGCGTACATCCGCGAGGTCGTGCGCATCGTGCAGGACACCGGCGTCGGCGAGATCACGATCGAAGAGGAAGGCATGCGCGTGAGCGTGCGCCGGACTGCCGACCCCGGCGCGTACGTACCTGCGCCGACCGCTCCGGCCGTGCCGGAGCTCGACGCGCCGGTAGCGCCGCGCAACGACGCCTTCACGCGCATCGAGAGCCCGATGGTCGGCACGTTCTACCGCGCGCCCGCGCCCGGTTCCGCGCCGTTCGTCGAGGAAGGCGACGCGATCGCGCCCGGCCAGACGCTCTGCATCCTCGAGGCGATGAAGCTCATGAACGAGGTCAAGGCCGAGCTCGAGGGCGTCGTGCGCAAGATCCACGTCGGCAACGCCGAGCCGGTGGAGTACGGCCAGCTGCTCTTCGAGATCGAGCCGCTGAACGGCCGCCCGCTCGACGCGGTCTGATGTTTTCCCGGGTCCTGGTCGCGAACCGCGGCGAGATCGCCGTCCGCGTGATCCGCGCGCTGCACGAGCTGGGCGCCGAGGCCGTCGCGATCTACTCGACCGCCGACAAGGACGCGCAGCACGTGCGCCTCGCGGACCACGCGGTCTGCATCGGGCCGCCGCCCGCGGCGCAGAGCTACCTGCGGATGGACAACGTCATCGCCGCCGCGCAGACGACCGGCTGTGAAGCGGTGCACCCCGGTTACGGATTCCTGTCGGAGCGCCCGGCGTTCGTCGAGGCGTGCGAGGACAACGACCTCGTCTTCGTCGGGCCGCCGGCGGACGTGATGGCGACGATGGGCGACAAGATCTCCGCGAAGCAGACGATGCGCGCGGCCGACGTGCCGACGGTCCCCGGCACGGAGGGCGCGACGACGATCGAGGACGTGCAGTCGGTCGCGAAGGAGATCGGCTTCCCGCTGCTGCTCAAGGCGACGGCGGGCGGGGGCGGCAAGGGCATGAGGCTGGTGCACGAGCCTGGCGAGCTCGAGGATGCGTATCGCACGGCCACCGGCGAGGCGGAGGCGGCATTCGGCGACGGGACGATGTACGTCGAGAAGGCGCTCGTTCCGGCGCGCCATGTCGAGATCCAGGTGATCTGCGACTCGCACGGCGACGTGCTCACGCTCGGGGAGCGTGAGTGCTCGATCCAGCGGCGTCACCAGAAGCTGATCGAGGAGTCGCCGAGCGCGGCGTTGACGCCCGAGACACGCGAGGCGATGGAGGCTGCAGCGGAGCGCGCGTGCCGCGCGGTCGGCTATCGCAACGCGGGCACGTTCGAGTTCCTGCTCGGGCCCGACGGCAGCTTCTACTTCATCGAGCTCAACGCGCGGCTGCAGGTCGAGCACCCGGTGACGGAGATGTGCACCGGTATCGACCTCGTGCGCGAGCAACTGCTCGTCGCAGCGGGTGAGCACCTCAGCGTCACCGGGCGCGCGCCGCGTCGCGGCCACGCGATCGAGATCCGGCTCAACGCAGAGGATCCCGAGCACGACTTCCGTCCTTCGCCGGGCCTCGTGAAGCGCTTCCAGCCGGCGGAGGGTCCCGGCGTGCGCGTCGACACGTTCGTCGAGTCGGGAACGATGGTGGTGCCTTTCTACGACTCGATGATCGCGAAGCTGATCGTGTGGGACTCCGATCGCCCGTCCGCAATCGCGCGCGCCGACCGTGCGCTGCGCGAGACGACGATCGACGGTGTGCCGACGACGCGCGACCTCGCGCTCGAGGTGCTGGCAAGCGAGTCGTTCCGGAGCGGCGAATATTCGACGTCGACGCTCGAGGAGCTGCGCGCATGAGCATTTCGCGGCGGCAGGCGCGGCGGCAGGCGCTGTTCCTGCTCTACCAGTGGGACCTGAGCGGACAGGAGATCGGCTCGCAGTACGCAGGCGAGATCGACCCCTGGGCACGCGGCGTCGCGGAGACAGTCTCCGAGCGCGCGCCGGAGCTCGATGCGCGGATCACCTCAGCGTCGGACGGGTGGACGGCCGACCGTCTCGGCGCCGTCGAGCGCAGCGCGCTGCGCGTCGCGGTGCACGAGCTGGAGAGCCGCGAAGTACCGACGGAGGTGGCGATCAACGAGGCGGTCGCGTTCACGAAGCGGTATGCATCCGAGGACGGTGCAAGGCTCGTGAACGGCATTCTTGGACGAATCCAACGTGAGGAGGCGGCTTGAGCGCGGAAGAGTCATTGTCGAAGGCGGAAGACCTGCTGGCGCGGCTCGAGGCCGCGCGCGAGCGGCTCGACGGCACCGAGGATCCCGACCAGGCGATCGAGCTGCTCGGCGAGCTCGCGGAGCTGGCGAAGGAAGTCGAGGCGGAGCTGCAGCGCGCGAAGCGCGCGGCCGAGACCGAGGCGGTCACCGGCCCCGAACCGGATGCCCCGGTCGCCTGAGCAGCTGCGGGCGCTCGTCGAGGGCTATCTCGACGAGCTGGCGCTGACGCCGGAGCTCGGCACGCTCGAAGCCCCCGTGCGCCACGCGCTCGGCGGCAAGCGGGTTCGTCCGGTTCTCTGTCTCGCGACGGCCGACGCACTCGGCCTCGAGCTCGGCGGGATCCTGCCGGCGGCTGCGGCGGTGGAGCTCGTGCACTCGTTCTCGCTCGTGCACGACGACCTGCCGGCGCTCGACAACGACGCCGAGCGCCGCGGGGCGCCGAGCGTGTGGGCGCAGTTCGGCGAGGCGACGGCGATCCTTGCGGGCGACGCGCTCGTCGTCGAGGCGTTTCGGCTTGCACTGAGCTATCCGACGACGGGTGTTGCGCGCGAGCTCGCTGCCGCGACGCTGCACATGATCGGCGGCCAGCAGCTCGACCTCGAAGGCGGTGCGGAGCTGCGGCACCTGCACTCGCTGAAGACCGGCGCTCTCTTCAACGCGTCGATCATGTGCGCGCTGTGGGCAGGCGACGTCCCGCTGCCCGAGCATCCGCCGTGGCGCTCGTTCGCAGGCGAGCTCGGACTGCTGTTCCAGGTCGTCGACGATGTGCTCGACGGTGACGGCTTCGTGCTCGAAGTTGGCGAGGACGGCGCGCGGCGCCTCGCGGACGAGGCAGCGGAGCGGGCGAAGCAGAGGCTCGTGGAGATCGACGCGGACACAGACGTGCTCGCAGCGATCGTCGACGACCTCGCCGTTCGCACGGCATGAACCTGCGTGACCGGATGGGTGCGCTCGCCGAGCGCAACTTCCGGCTCGTCTTCTCCAGTACGACGATCTCGGCGTTCGGCGACGGCGTGTCGCAGGTCGCACTCGCGTTCGCGATCCTGAAGATCCACAACTCTCCGGTCGCGATCGGCGTGGTCTTCGCGGCGCGTCAGGGAGCAGCGACCATCGTCACTCTCGCCGCCGGCGTGATCGCCGACCGCTTGCCGCGGCACCTCGTGCTCGTTGTCGTCGCGGGCGTGCAGGGATCGACCCAGGCGATCACAGGCGCACTCGTGCTCAGTGGTCACGCATCGGTTCCCGCGCTTGCGGGACTCGCGATCGCGTACGGCGCGGCCGACGGCTTCGTCATCCCGACGTCGCAGGGGCTGATCCCGTCGATCGTCAGCGCGGGCCGTCTGCAGCAAGCGAACGCACTGCTCGGGCTGACGCGGTCATTGCTCGGGATGATCGGGCCGACGCTCGGCGGCGTGCTGACCGCGCTCGGCAACCCGGGAGCCGCGCTGGAGGTGGACGCGGCGACGTTCTTCGTCGCGGCGGTGCTGCTGCTGCGCGTGGCGATCCCGCCGCGGGAAGACACGGTTGTGCCGGAGCGCTTCTTCGCCGAGATGCGATCCGGTTGGGCGGAGTTCAGGCGCCAGACGTGGATCTCGCACACGTTCGCTTTTTTCCTGCTCGGCAACTTCTTCGGGTCGGCTTTCGGCGTGCTCGGACCGTACCTCGTGAAGCAGCACTACGGCGGCGCGCTGTCGTGGGGCTTCATCGGCGGCGCGGAGGGCGTGGGGGCGGTGCTAGGTGGCCTGGCCGCGCTGCGTTACAAGCCGCGCCGCATCGTGCTCGCGTCGTGCCTGTGGTCGATCCTCTACGGCGTGCCGACACTCGCGCTCGGGTTGCTCCTGCCGTTACCGTTCGTCGTGGCGGCTGCGTTCGTCCAGGGCTTCGGGCTTGCGCTGCATCTGACACTTTGGTTCACGGCGTTCCAGCAGCAGGTGCCGGAGGAGGCCTTGTCGCGCGTGTCGTCCTATGACGCGATCGGGTCGTTCACGCTCATCCCGCTCGGGACGGCTGCGGCGGGGATCGTCGCGGGCGTGATCGGTGCCCGGACGACGCTGGTCGCGGCCGGGGCGATCACGATCGCGCTGAACGTCTCGATCCTGTTCATACGCTCGATCTACCGGGTCGAGGCTCGGCCGGCCTGATGCGCAACCGCAAGCTGCTGGCGCTCACGACCGCCGAGCTGATCTCGACGCTCGGCTCCGCCTTCTCCGGGCTCGCGCTGCCGTGGTTCGTGCTCGTGACGACCCACTCGACCTCGCGGATGGGCCTTGTCTTCGCGGTCGAGCTGATCCCGTTCGTGCTCTTCGGCCTGCACGCCGGGCTCGTCGTAGACCGGCTTGGGCCGCGCACGACGATGCTCATCTCGGACATCGTGCGCGCGCCGGTGATCGCGCTGGTCCCGTTCCTGCACGCGGTCGGTGGACTGTCGTACGGGATCATCCTCGCCGTTGCGTTCGTGGGCGGGCTGTTCTCCACCGCGTACTTCACCTGCCAGCGCGCGCTGATCCCCGCGATCGTCGGGAGCGACCAGCAGGCGACGTCGAAGGCGAACACGCTCCTCGAAGGCGCTACCAACCTCACGAACTTCGCAGGCCCGGCGCTGGCCGGCGTCTTGATCGCCTTCATCGGCGCCGCGAACGTCATGTGGGTCGACGCGGGCTCGTTCCTCGTGTCGTTCCTGCTGGTCGTGTTCTTCGTGCGCGTCGTCCGGGAGGTGCACACGAAGGAGGAGACCG
>DASZBP010000096.1:0-3468 GCA_035943915.1 Gaiellaceae bacterium
ATCACCGGCGGCAAGATGCTCGCCGCCGGGCGCAGCATCCAGTTCGTCAAGTACTCCGACGCGAACGGCATCACGCTCAGCGGCACGCTGACGTTCAAGGCGTTCGGGCCGCCGCTCATCTTCACGGGGACCGTCACCGTAGGCGGCCCGGGGGCCGCCCACGGAATCCTGACGATGAACGGTGCGAAGCTGGCCGGCGCGCTCGACGGCCGGCCGGTCGGCTAGCGCACCCGGGCCGAGAAGCTCTTCTTCAGGGTCGCGCCCTGACTGGTGAGCGTGATCGTGCCGTGGAAGAGCTTCTTCGACGCGGCCTTCGGCAGCTTCCAGCTGCAGGTCGCGACGCCGTTGCGTAGCGAGTGCGTCGCCGCGACGCGCGTGGTCCCGACGACTCCCTTGCAGGTGACGGCACCCGTCGTGACTGCTGCGCCCGTGTCGCTCTCCGTTGCGGCGAGGCTCGCCGAGAAGCGCGCGCCTGCCTTCGCCGGTGTCGTCGTGAACGCGGTCTGCTTCAGGCTGACCTTGACGAGCAGCTTGTAGCTGTACATGCCGTGACCCGGATCGGGCGCGACGTCGAAGTGCGCGTTGGTGTCGTCGAGGTTGCCCTGTGCGTCCGCGACGACGCCCGACTCGATGAGCACGACGAACCCTGGGTTCTTCGTGTTGCCGAGCTCGTTCGCATTGATGTGGATCGTCGCGCCGGTCGCGTCGTACCCGTAGGTGAGCGACGCCTGCGACTGCGCAGGCCCGTAGTCCCTGCCCGACCACTGGAAAAGGCTGACGTTCCCGGGCTCGAGCTGGATCACGTAGTCCGCGCCGCTGAGCTGCGGGTCGCCCGTCGCGAGGTTCTGATCCGTGTTCAGGAAGATGAACATGAGCATGTCCGACGTGAACGCCGGCCGGTTGCTGATGTTCACCTTGAACGTCAGGTTCGCGGAGTCGTCGTTCGAGACGTTCACGCTGGTGATGTCGGGCGCCTGAGCGTCTTCGCCCACGGAGTCCGCGAAGCTCTGCGAGCCGCTGCCGAGGGCAGCCGGTACGGCGAGAAGCGCCGCTCCGAGGCCGATTGCGATTGCGAGCCGTGCCTTCAACGGATCCCCCTTGTTGACTGAGGTGAGATTATCGCCTCATGCCGAACGGCACGGCCCGCCTGTTCGGCGAGGTCGCTGAGACCGAGGAGATGTGCGTCGTGCATCCGTCGAGGTGGCAGGCGTCGCCGCCGCGCGCGTCGAGCTAGAAGCGCATGACGACCGAGTAAGCGCCGCGCTCAACCAGTTCGATCCCTGTCGCGTCGACGGTGCTCGCGCGGCTTTGGTCAGCGAATTTGTCCGTTTCCGCGGCGGCCGCGTCTGTCTCCCAGAAGGTGAGCGTCATCGCCGTGCCCGCGTCGCGATCGATGAAGAACGCGCCTCCCGCGTTGCCCGGAAGCTTCGCGACGAAGCCGCTGACCTGATCCTTCACATGCGCTTCCCACTTGTCGAGCGCCTCCGGCGAACCGCGCCACGTTGAGGTCCTTGCTGCGAACATGGGTACCTCCGAGTTCGGGACGGCAGCTTGCCTGTCGCCGACCTGAGCGTTGCAGGTCGCGGCTCGAATAGCGAGCACGGTCGCTGTCGATTGGGAGTGCGCGGTGCAGGTGTCAGCGGCGGCGCGAGGATCGGCGTAGCGTGTGTTCACGGATCTCGAGCGAAAAGAGAATCATGAGCGTTTCTGCCGCAAAGATCGTTGGCCCAACGGACGGCAAAGCAGGATTTCTCGGGAGTATCGGCGTTCGCTTCGTTGTGGACGGAGACGAGGCGGGCGAGCGTTTCTCGCTTGTCGAACATCCAATGTCGGCGCGAGCACTCGCGGCGCCCCTACACCGCCATACGAACGAGGACGAATTCAGCTTCGTGATCGAGGGGCGCATGGGTGCGCTGCTCGGGGATGTGCACATCGAGGCCGGGCCCGGAGACCTAGTGCACAAGCCGCGCGGCCAATGGCACACGTTCTGGAACGCGGGAGACGAACCTTGCCGAATCCTCGAGATCATTTCCCCGGCCGGCTTCGAGCGCTTCTTCGCGGAGCTTGTTGAGCTCGGCGGCGTTGCCGAGGCCGCACCCGACCAGCTCGGCGCTCTGTGCCAGCGCTTCGCCTTGGAGATGGATCCCGCAAGCGTCCCCGACCTGATCGACCGCTTCGACGTCCGCTTCCCGGGAGAGCCGCTGATACCCCGATTGGCTAACAGTTCGCTCAACTGTTAGCCGGACTCGCCTGATGGGCGCGGCTGGGATCGAACCAGCGACCCCTCGCGTGTGAAGCCGCCGCGACGGTCGCCAGCGTTCGCCTTCGCTCGCCGATGTGGCTCTAGTCCGCGCGATGCGGCGGCGTTCGCGGCGCACCGTTCGCCGCCGCTAGCCACCGCAACTTTCCACGGGCTTTCCAGCTCACCACCCGGGGCTTCCGCCGAAGGCTGCTTCGAGCTTCGAGGCCGTCTCTGCGCCGTGGCGCTGTGCGTCGAACTCCTTGGCGTAGACCCCGAGCGTGACTCCGACCGACGAGTGCCCCATCTGTCGCGAGACATACACCACGTCGCAGCCCTGTGCGATGAGCAGGCTGCCGAATGTCCGGCGGAGGTCATGGAACACCAGCGTCGTACCGTGCCCGTCATCGGTGCCGCACACGGCCTTCGCCTTGTCGAAGCCGCGCCGAACGACGTTCCGGTAGTACCACGGTCCGCCGGTCAGCGATGCGAACACAAAGTCGTCGGCGCCCGCGTAGCGGGACGCCTGACGATGCCTGCGCAGCAGGCTTGCGAGCGACGGCATGAGTACGACTTCGCGAAGTGACTGCCGCGTCTTCGGCTCGGCGAGGGTGCCAAAACGGTCAAGCTGACGCCGCACACGGACTATGCCGCGCTCGAGTTCCACGTCGCACCACTTCAAGCCCAGCAGTTCGCCCTGCCGCAACCCTGTAAAGATCGCCGTGACAATTATCGCTCGATACAGGGTGGGCGTGGCGTCGATGAATGGCTGAATCTCGTTTGCATCGAGCACGCGCCCCTCGCGCTGCGTGTGCGTCGGACGCTCATCGCGTTCGAGTTGCCGAACCACATTAGTAGTCGCATGCCCGCGACGCACGGCGTAGCCAAGCATCCCGCCGAGCACCGTCAACGTCCCACGAATCGTCCAGCTCGCATAGCCGTCCGACTCCATCTTCGCGACAAGGCGGGCGACGTCGTCGACCGACAGCGACGCGACCTTCCGACGACCGAGGGCGGGGAGGATGTACGCGTCGCGTGCGTGGGTGTACCACAGCACCGTCGCGGGGCGTAGCTTGGTCTTGCTCGACAGCCACGACTCCCCGATCTCCGCGACTGTGTGACTCGACGGCCTCGCGACGGATTCGCCGCGCGCTATCCGCGCGAGTTTGTCACCGCGCACGGCACGCGCCGTCGCAAGGTCGCCGTCGACGACCTGCCAGCGCTGCTTG
>DASZBP010000097.1:0-3001 GCA_035943915.1 Gaiellaceae bacterium
CCCGGGGACGACGGCCGAATCGGTGACCCCGGAAGACACCGAGTTTCCGATGCGAACCGTGATGCCGCCGCCTTGCAGAAAGCAGTCGTTGCACACGATGCCCGTCGGCAGCTCAGGGCTATTCGTGCCGCGGTTGACGAACAACGCCGCATTGTTCGCCGAGTCGCACTGCACGTCCATCTGGTTGAACCGCACGTTCGTGCCGCCCATGGCCTGAATGCCGTCCTGGTGCTTCCCGATGTCATGTGCGAGACAGCGGATCGACCCGCGGTCGATCGTAAGGTCGTGGGCACCGCCGCCGACCTTGACTCCGTCGCCGTGGTACTGCACGACCGTGAGGAGACCGATCTCCCCGGTGCAGCCGGCGCCGAGGTGGATGGCGTCATGCGCGCCCGGAGTGGGCGACGTCTGAGGCACCGACTGGTCGAAGGTGACAGTCACCGACGTCAGGTCGACCGGTCCTTTGCAGATCCACGTCTTGTTCGTCAGGTTCACGACGCCCGTCTGGACGACCGACGACCCTGCGCGATGCGGCGACCCCGCGAGCACGGCGACGCCGACCACGACGAGCGCGATCGTGAGCTTGCCCACGGCGGATACGGCTGTGCGAACCAGGATGGTCGAAGCCTCGCTGCCCGCACCCGCGCCGGGACCAGACGAAAGGCCGGGCACGGTCACGGCACAGGAGCGGGAAGCCCGGGCGCACGCGAAGCAAAGGTGACGCAATCCGCGCGCATCTCGAATACGCCCACACGCTCGATCCCGAACGCTGGAGCGCCCTGCATGCCCGCGGCGAGGTCCCGGATGCGTGGCCGTACGGCCTCGATCGCCTGCGCGAGCGAGGGATAGCGCTCACCGCCGCGGACCGCGCGTCCAGCCGACGCAGCTCTGCGGGCCGGGCCCGCGCGCGCGCCGGGCGCGCAATGCTCGCAGGGATGGAGCCGCCGGCGATCGCGCGCGAGTGGCGCGTGCGCCGCGACGCAGACGTCGTGGTCTGCTGGGACGAGCGGACCGGTGTGTCCGCTGCGCTCCGTAGCCGCATTCGCGGCGAGCCCCCCTCCGCGACGGGGGTGATCTGGGCAACCGAAGGTGGCCGCGTGCCTCCAGCGGTCGCGGCGGCCCTCCGCTCGTCCGCGGCCGTCTGGGCACTGTCGACTGCTCAGCTTGACGTGCTTGCGCGCTCCGGGCTCGCGCGCGGGCGACTCCATTACCTGCCGATGGGCGTCGACTGCGAGTTCTGGTCTCCGCCGCCCGTCGCTGCGGAGCCCGCGACGATCCTGACCGTCGGCAACGACCGGCATCGCGACCACGCCACGGTCGTGACCGCAGTCGCAACGGTGCGCCGTTCGCTTCCCGCACGCCTGACCCTGGTCACCGCCCAGCCGGTCGACGTGCCGGCGGAGATCGGTGCGCGCGTGTCGAGCGCGGACCACCGCGCGCTGCGCACGCGCTACGCGCAGGCCGCAGTCGTCGCGCTCGCGGTCAAGCCGAACCTCCACGTGTCCGGGCTGACGGTGGTGCTCGAGTCGATGGCGATGGGGAAGGCGGTCGTCGCCACGCGGACGCCCGGGATCGAGGCGTACGTCACCGACGGCGTTACCGGCCTGCTCGTCGAGCCCGGCCCTGACCCGCTCGCCCGCGCGATCCGCCGGCTGCTGAGCGATCCCGACGAGGCGGCCGCCCTCGGCGCTGCGGCGCAGGACGACGCTCGGAGGCGCTTCACGACCGATCGCCAGGCGGAGGCGCTCGCCGGGATCCTCGACGCCGCCGCATCGTAGGGGCGGGACCAGCCCGATGGACAGCCCCCAGATCGCCGCGCAGCGGTTCACTCGTAGGATGCAGCCGCTCGCCGCGGACCCCGCGGGCGATCCCACTCAGCACGTCCTCGACCTCGTCGAAGCCTCCGGCATCCGCTGGGCGCTCGCCTCGGCGCCTCACGGCGCCCGGACGCGCGACGTAGACTTGGTCGTCTCGCGCGCCGACCTCGCGACCCTTGACAACGTGCTCTGCCCCGAGGGGTTCGTGCGGCGTCGTGTGCGCGGAGCGAACCGCCTCTACATCAAGTACGACGTGCCTTCCGACACGTGGATCGTCCTCGACGTCGCCTCACGCTTCCGTGTGGGGCCGTGCGTTCTCGACGCGCGGGACCTCCTGGAACGGCGCGTCCAGCACGGCGGAGTGTGGGCGCTGTCTGACGAAGACGCATTCTGGCTCGCGATTCTCGACGCGCTCGCGCGACGTGTCGGCCTCGCGCCGCGCAGCCGCAAGACCGTCCGCAGGCTCGCCGCGCACTCGCGCAGCGCCTCCCCCCTCGCACGCATGGCGACCTGGTGGTGTGGCCCAGGGTGGTCGGCCGAGCGGATCCGCGGAGCGGCCTTCCGCGGCGACTGGCATCTCGTCGACGAGGCGTGCCGCCAGGCGCGGCCCCGCGCGTTGTCCGCCGGCGCGGCATTGGCAGACCACATCCTGCGCCCCCTCGTGAGACTGCGGCGCAGGCTCGCCCGGGCTCTGCCGTGGCGCGGCTTCGCCGTTGCGGTGATCGGGCCCGACGGGGCGGGGAAGTCCACGCTTGCGTCGTCGATCGTCGAACGCTCGGCGCTGCCGGGCCGCGTCTTCTACATGGGCCTGCACGCTCCCGTAGGCGGAGCCGCGCCCGCGCCCGGGCCCGCGCCGCAGCGGCGTCCGCTCCCGGTGCGGATCCGGCGTCAGGCCCGACGTCTCTGGCGGCTCGCGCGCACCTCGCTGAGCGCGATGCTCGAGCGCGCACACGGACGTCTGGTCGTGTTCGACCGCTACACGTACGACGCAGAGGTGCACTGGGGAGGCCCCGGCGGCCCTGGTCTCTCGGCCCGGCGCTGGCTCGTCCGGCACACGGCGCCGCGCCCGGACCTCGTCGTCCTGCTCGACGTCCCGGCCGAGGTGATGTACGCGCGCAAGGGCGAGCATTCCCCGGCGCTGCTCGATCAACGCCGCCGGCGCTATCTCGAGCTCGCGGCTGCAG
>DASZBP010000098.1:0-6767 GCA_035943915.1 Gaiellaceae bacterium
GCTCTTGTAACGCGGGAGCACGGTTCGATCAAGTCGTGAATATGGGTATCTCGCGCGCGGCAGGCTCGGTTTCGGAGCAGAGTGAGTGCGCCCCAATGCGTGCTGTGGCTCAGTTTGAGGCCGTGTACCGCGCGAACGTAAGCGGTGTGACGTCATTTTTCGCGCGGCGGTGCCGTGAGCCTCAGGAGGTGGCCGATCTCACATCCGAGACGTTCGTTCAGGCGATCGGCTCGCTGGAGTCGTTCGATCCGCGGCGTGGAACTCCGCGCGCATGGCTGTTCGGGATCGCTCGACACGTATACGCGCAGCATTGCAAGAGTGTGGCGCTGGCCCGTGATGGGGTGGCGGCGCTCGCGGCTCGCCGCCCGCTCGGTGAGGATGAGATAGAGGAACTCGCGGCGCGGATCGACGCGGAGCGCGTCGGACGCCAGTTGATCGCTGGGTTGCAGCGGCTGCCTGAGTCAGAGCGTGTCGCCTTAGAGCTGGTGGATGTCGCACGCCTCACTACGAGGGAGGCGGCGAGCGTGTTGGGGATCGCTCCCGGAACGCTACGCGTGCGGCTGTTCAGGGCGCGCCACCGACTGCGAAACGGAAAGGACAAGCGATGAGTGCGTTCGAGGATAAATTGTGGTCGCGGCTCGTTTCGGACCACAGTGAACAGATCCGACAGGCCGAGAAGGCGACGGCGACCCTGGCGGTGCGGTCAGACGAAAGAACTCCCCGTAGGCGCGAGCTGGCGAGCGACCCTCGACCGAGCCGGCGCCAACTTGGCGTCGTAGCTGCCGCGCTCAGCGTCGCCTGCTTGGCAAGCGCGATCATTGTCGCGCGCACGACGACCAACAGTCCCGGCGCTCCTGCCGTTAGCCGCACCCCGTTCGCTGTCACCGACAACCACGACGGAACCCTGACCATCACGCTCGATAAGCGCTCGGCGCTGCCGACGCTAAACGCGAGCCTCGTCAGCTATGGCCTGAAAGCGAAGCTCCCCCGTCGCGTTTCGGCCAGAACAGTCTCGCTGACGGCGACCTGTCCCAAGGTCCCGACCCTCCCGGGAAAGGGTCAGCCGGCAGCCGTCGGGCCCCCGCACACGCCCCTTCTCGGCAACGCGCAGCGCCTGCGGAAATGCGTGCTACACCCGACGCGGTGAAGCGCTGGTCAGCTATGGACCGAGATCACACTCGGCTGCTCGCGGGCGTCGCTGGGGTTCTCGTTGTGATGGCCGCCGGGTGCGGCGGCTCGAGTCCAAAGTCGGTTGCACACCGTGTCGAAACGACGTTGCCACGCACGGTTCCGACATCACCGGGGACGACGACGTTGCGCACCGGTGCGACGAGGCTCGCAACGTGGCCGAAGAAGTTCGTGGATGAGTGGGCTGCTTGCGAGCGAGCGCATGGTGATCTGCACCAACCCGTTCCGACCATTGATGCGCACGGGGTCATCAACATCACGGCCCCGTTCGCCTCGCCGGGGGGCGTCCACATCCGCGGAGGCCCCGAACCCGCCACTGGCACGTGCAGCGCGTATCTGAACAAGGCGCGGCGCGCGTTGCGCGCCGCCGATCCGGTTCAAGACCCGAACGGCCCAGATCGCGCGACGGTGCTCCGCTACGTCGCGTGCATGCGCGCGAACGGCGTCCCGAAGTACCCCTACCCTGAGGCCCACTCTTCCAAGGCGAATTTCAATGGTTCCGGGGTCAACCCCAACAGTCCGGCCGTCCTGCGCGTGAACAACTTCTGCGGCAAGAAGCTCGACCTGCCTACATGGTGGATCAAAGGATGGGGAATGCCAGGAGACATCAGCGTCAAAGCCCCTCGGGTCCCCGACGACGAATGAGCCACCGTTGCGGCACCCGACACTGGGATGCGCCAGTGTTCAGGAATGACGCCTGACCAAAAGCCGGAGCCGTAGAGTCGGATCAGTGGGTAAGTGGTCGGATCCCTTTTTGAGGATCGCGCTTGGGACGCGGCGAGAACGGACGCTCTCTAGCCTCAGAGGAGTGCAAATGACCGTCTCGAGACCCCATCTTTGGCCCTTCGGTACCGCTCTTGTCGCTGTCGTCACTGCGGCCACGCTCGCTGTCGCCTCCTCCTCAGGCGCACAAGCAAGGCCCGGGAGTGGGACAGACAACTGCCTCGCAACCGACACGTGCTACACGCCACAGCAGTTCGAGGCCGCCTACGGCGTCCAGCCGCTTCTCCAGCGAGGGATCGACGGCCGCGGCGAAACCGTTGTGCTGCCCGAACTGGCCGAGTCGCAGCTCTCGCCGCCAAACGTCACCGACCTGCGCAAGGACTTCGTCGCGTTCGACCGTCTATTTCATCTGCCGACCCCCGCCTACGGTTCACGAGCACCTTCTCCGGGCCGAAGACCCCGTGGTTGGCGTACGGAGAGGAAGTTCTGGACGCCGAGCTGGTCCACGCTATCGCGCCCCGCGCTGCGCTCACCATCCTCCTGGTTAGAGGCAACTCGCTGGACAGCGCCGACCAGGCGGTCGCTGCCTCGGTCGACGCCCTGCGAATGGGCGCCTCGGAGGGCGGCATCATCTCACTCAGCCCCGCAGGCCAGATCGGTGGAGAGCACTGCGTGACCGACAGGCAGCTCGCGGAATTGAACGACGCGCTCCGCGACGACGCCGCTCACCACGTCACCGTCGTCGCGGCCACCGGAGACTCCGGAGCGGCGGGGGAGCCATGCGCACTCATTGACGCGCTGTCAGCCGGAATTCGCGGCACCTTCGTGCCGAGAAGAGAAGTCACCCTCATTTCCGCCGACCCTCTCGTCCTCGGCGCCGGCGGCACGACCCTGAAAGCGAACCGCGGTACCGGCGCGTGGGCCGGCGAGACGACTTGGGGACTCCCCGACGGCAGTCCCGGCACCGGCTTCCAGGCGTCGAGCGGCGGCTTCAGTCACCGCTTCCGCCGCCCCTCGTATCAGAATGCCGTTCCTGGGATCGCCTCGATGCGCGGCGTCCCCGACGTCGCTGCCGACGCCAACCCGAACCCAGGCAGCGGGGTCCCGGTCGTCACCAGCAACGGGGGCGCGGACTACACGGTCAGTGCACACGGCGGCACGAGCGCCAGTGCACCGATATGGGCTGGGATCATCGCCCTCGCCGACCAGTACGCGAAGCGCCACCTCGGGTTCGTCAACCCGGCGATTTACCGGATCGCGCGCAGCCCCCAGTACCACCGCGCATTCCACGACATCACAACCGGGACTCGCAACACGGCGAAGCTCCCGCACAGAACGATCACCGGCTACCGAGCAGGCCCGGGCTGGGACCCCGTCACAGGCTGGGGAAGCCCCAACGCAATCGTCCTCGTACCCCTACTCGCTGCCCGCGCTAGCCGCTAGCAATCGGACCGGCCGCAAACCCCGGCGGGAACCACGCCGGCCCCGCGTCGGCGAAATGCTCGCGCCTCGTCCGCTTCTCCTGCGAGCGAGCCGCACGCGCCTGACATGCCCGAGTGTTCCGGATTGACGCCTGACGTGGCCTAGCGCTGCGGGCTGATCTTCTCCGCCGACTCGCGGTAGGCTGGCTCGAGTTCGCCCCAGCGGCTCTCGCTCGCGTCGCGCTCGCGCCCGACGAGATGCCCCGCGAGATCCTCTACGTGGAGTTGCTCTCCGACGCCGTACGCCCAGAGGAGGTCGACCGGGACGTTACGGTTCTCGTAGACGACGATCGTCTGATCGCCATCGGCGGTGAGCGTGACGGTGTGGAGGCCCTCGGTCGGGTCATCCGGCTCTTTCGAGAGAGTGGCGAGGCGGTGCGGAGGGTCGCACTCCGTGATCCGTCCCGTCCCTTGCCAGCCGCTCGTGTGGACGTGCGCCCGGAACTCGCCGCCGAGGCGGAGATCGCCTTCGACGTCGCCGTACCACCGCGCCAGTCGCGCTGGATCGGTGATCGCCGACCAAACGTCGTCGACTGCGGCGTCGAGGCGGTCCTCGATGCGGACGATGCCGACGCCGTGCTCGACGCCGAACGTACCGAGGATGCGCCGGTCTTGGGGGGCGCTGCTCATCATTCGTACCCCTCGCTCTTCGGAGTTGGCGGTTATGTCAATCATTGACTCGGCGCGAGCCGGTCAATCATCGGCGCAGAGGTCTACCGGGATGGCGATCAGTTAGTGATCGCGGTATTTGCTCGTGAGGTCGGGATCTTTCGGGAGCTCCGCCTGGCGGAGCTCCTTGAGACGCTGGGAACGTGGCATCGCGATCCTCGGCAGTCAGGGAATCGCACTCGCGTACGCCAGGGGATCTGCCGACACGGTCGTCAGCGTAGATCCTCGCCTGGGCCAGCGTTCCGGAATGACGCCAGAGCGGGGAACGCGAATCGAGAAGCGCGCGCCGCTCTTGGCGGTTCCGGGCCCGCTATCGAGGCGCTCGTAATCGTGTCAAACGCTGTGCGCCGAACCCATCAGAGAGCCTTGCCGAACCGAAGACCTGCCGCCGCGAGTGCGATGCCGCAGATCAAAGTTCCGATGGCGTAGGCGGCCGCCACGGATAACCCGTCTCGCTGATGGAGTTGAACCGTCTGGTAGGCGAGGGCAGAAAACGTCGTATACGAGCTGGAAAGCCAACGAGCAGCACGTTGCGTAGCTGGGGGTGCGCTCCGAAGTGCCGTTGAAGACTCCCGTGGATCAACCCGTAAGCGAACGCACCGCTGAGGTTCACGGTGAGCGTTCCGAGGTAGTGCTGGCCATCCTGTCCGTTTGGAAGCACGGCCTCAAGCGCGTTGCGAGACGGGGCACCCAAGATGGCCGCCACGCCGATAGCAATCGCCGACATGTAGAGGCTCCTAGTTGTCGAGTAGGAGCTATCAGCCTCGTCGGCGGTTCTAGGCGAGCCCCATCGCCGCGCGGCCGAGACTACCTGTCCGTGCGCGGCGAAGGTCGGGCTGGGAATCGAGATGCTCGGCTGTGCGAGTGACCTTACGCCTGTCCCGGCCGCCGTGCTCTGTTGGACTGTGGCTACACGGAGAACAGCGATCCCTACGAGCCCGCTCTTGTGCAGCTAGTAATAAGGACCGTGAGAGCGACGAAAGACTTAAGTGCTCGCGACTGCGATTTTGTGCCTCGCCAGTGCCTGAACGCGCGGCAAAGAGCGTTGCGGCCCGTTCTAGCGCTAGGCGACCGAGTACTCCAGATTGGCTTGCAAACAAGCCAATCTGACGCAACGAAACGACAAGAAACACGACGCGTTACAACGGCCGACCTCGCCTCGACAAGCTGGGGGTCACTGGTTCGAGCCCAGTAGCGCCCATTTCCGAAGCCCTGCGAGAGCGGAGCTTTTTCATTTCGACTCCGATCGACGGGACGCGTCAGTAATTCGAGCGCCGGAGGCAGCGCTTATCGCCTGGAGGTTCTCGAGTGCCGCACGTGTGTGCTCGCTCGCGGATCTGAGCGAGTCCGCGACCCCAGGCTCGGCGATGTGCTCGCGTAAGACGCTGGCTGGGTTCAGCCTCGATGCGGCGTTCCACGGACACACGAGTTCGTGGCGCGCGCGAGCGACCTGGCCCAGCATCGCCGCGTATGCAAGCTCGGGGAGTTTGGCGACATCGCCGCTGAACACCACCGGTGGGCAGAGGCGGTTTTTCTCCTCCTCCGAGAGGGCGGTCGCTTCGACGAACCCTATGGTCGCCGCCGACCACGGCAGGAATCCGACGCTGACGAACTGGATCGTGATGCGGCTGCCCTCGAAGACCGGCCGTGCTGCCGCGGGCGGTACGCCCGCCGCGGTGCAGTCGACATAGAGGTCGTTCGGGCCGGCTGCGATGTCTCCCACGTCAGTGCTCACCGACGTCCGGCCGATCCGCTGGACTCGCCGAGCACGGACGACGTCCTCGATCGTTCGAACAAGGCCGATTTCGCCCACGCTCACCGTCGCACCGCGAAACGCCAGCGGCTCCACGTCAGGATCGAGGCGGAGAAAGATTCCCGCATCCTCGAGCCGGTGAGCGAAGTCAAACCCGTCCGACGCCGCCGCGGCCGCCTCCACCCAGCACGCCTGCAACTGCATGTACGACCCAACGAGGTCGAGCGGCTGCGTGAACATCCGGTTGAACTCCCAGGGATCGCGGCCACGGACCCAGCGGATCCGGTCGGGGTCGACGCCCTCTTCGAGAAGCCAGACGCAGGTGTCAATCGCGGTCTTGCCGGCGCCGATCACCGTGAACCGGTCCGGCGCCTCCGCGATCTCCACCAGTGCGTTCGGTGGAATCATCGTGACTCCCGGTGCGACCGTGAATCCCGGCGTGTGACGCGAGGGGATCTCCGCTTGCACGTACGTTGCGTCGACGACCCTCTGCCGCACCTTCACTGTTGTCTGTGTCCCGTCGAGCAGCGAAACGACCCGACCGTCGCCGCGATAGTCGTTCAGTCCTAGGAAGCGCACCCTGTCCGTCGGAAGCAGCGTCTCCTCGAGCACGCGCGCGTAGTAGTCGCAGATCTCCGCTGAACTCGCCCGCTCGTAGAAGCCGGCGTTCGGTCCGTGCTCGTCGATCCGGTCGTGCCCGAGCGGCTGCGACTCGACGCCGTAATACGCAGAGGGCTGGTGCAAACGAACGAAGGGATATGCGTCGTGCCAGTGGCCACCCGGCCGGTGTCGCCGGTCGACGAGCACAACGTCGGCGTCCGAGTGAGCGATCAGCGTGTCAGTGACCGCCATCCCCGCAGCCCCGGCACCGATGACGAGATAATCGGTCTCCAGTTCGCGCACCGCTGGGAACCTACGGTGTTCGCTCGCTACTTGCCGGATCGTCTCGAAAA
>DASZBP010000099.1:0-2546 GCA_035943915.1 Gaiellaceae bacterium
AGCGACACGATCGTCGAGCGCTTCGAGGGCTTCGTCGCCGGCACCGAGATCTGCAATGCCTTCAGCGAGCTGAACGACGCGGAGGAACAGGCTGAGCGGTTCCGGATGCAGGTGGAGGAGGGCGCCGGCGGCAACGTCGAGGCGGAGCCCGGCGACGCCGACTACGTCGAGGCGCTGACGTACGGCATGCCCCCCGCCGGCGGCATGGGCTTCGGCATCGACCGTCTCGCGATGATGCTGCTCGGCAAGGACTCGATCCGGGACGTCGTGCTGTTCCCGGCGCTGCGCGCCAAAGAGTGATTGACCTCCACACGCACGTCCTGCCCGGGTTCGACGACGGCGTGCGCTCGATCGAAGAGGCGCGGGAGCTTGCCCGGGCAGCGGCCGCCGAAGGTGTGGCGACGATCGCTGCGACCCCGCACGTGCGCGACGACTACCCGACCGCCGTCGAGCGAATGGAGCGCGGCGTGCGCCTCCTGAATGCGGACTTCGCCGAGCAGGGGATCGGCGTGGAGGTGATCACGGGCGGCGAGCTCGACCTGCGCCGGCTCTGGGAGCTCGACCCGGACGATGTCGCGCGCTTCACGCTCGGCGGAGCCGGGAGATGGCTGCTCCTCGAGACGCCCTACCGCGGCTGGCCCGAGCTCCTGCCGCGAACCGTCGAGGCTCTACGCCGACAGGGCATCGAGACGCTGCTCGCGCACCCGGAGCGCAACGACGAGGTCCAGCGCGACCCGTCGCGACTCGCGCCGCTCGTGGGCGAAGGCATGCGCGTCCAGGTCACGGCCGGGTCGGTCGACGGTCGGATCGGCGATGCTGCGCGCCGCTGCTCGTTCGCGCTGATCGAGCTCGGGCTCGTGCACGTGCTCGCGAGTGACGCGCACGGCCCGGACGTGCGCGGTGTCGGCTTCGCATCGGCGATCGAAGCGCTCGGCGACGACGCGCTGGCAGCGCGCCTCACCGAAGAAGCGCCGCTAGGGATGATCGTGCGTGACGGGCACGACGCCTGACGCGTAGGCGTTGCCCGTGTAGCGGTTGCCGCGGCCGCGGAAGTCGACGATTGCCGCGGCACTCTGCCCGTGGAACACCGAGTCGACGACCGAGGTCGTGCGCGTGCCTTCGTCGAGGTAGACACCGACGTGGTAGCTCTCGAAGTCGCTGTCGCGGATCGCGTCGCCGACGCAGGCGGGACGCCGCCCGTACGCGGGATCGGCCCACTCGCACGTGAGCCCGGTGCGCACCTGCGGGCCGACGTGCAGGTTGCTGAACGTCGAGCCGGTCGTGTAGTGCTCGATATAAACGCCGACCGGCGTCCGGTCGACGTCCACGTCGTCGTACGTCGAGTCGACGCTGTCGAAGCCGGTCCACAGCCCGTCCCACGCGCAGTTGCGCAGCCTCGCGCCGTGCAGCTTCACCTGCACGCCGAGCCAGAGGCACGCCTCGCCCGTGCCGTGCGACGAGCGAGGAACCGGCCGAGAGACACCGGCGACGTCGACGTTCTCGAGCACCGGTATCGGCGCAGGGCGGATGCGGTGCGGGTACGTGTCGACGACGATCCCGTCGTCGGTGACGTTGCGGACGACGAGGTGCTTGCCGGCGAAGCCCGCCGGCGTGCGCACGACGATGCCGTCCTCGATGCGGCGGTGGCCGTCCACGCGGATGCGCTCGAGGTTTGCCGGGCCGCCCCAGATCTCGATCGCAGCCCCATCCTGTGCCTTGCCCGGCTGCGATACCGAGAACGCGAGCCCTTCGACCGACACTCCCGGACCCGCGACCGACAGGCCTGCGCGCAGGACGGCGCGGCCGGTGTGCTGCGCGATCAGGTTGGTGCCGCCTTTCACACGGAACGGCCGCGAAGCGTCGTACGCGCCGTCGGCGAGCACGATCGTCCCGCCCTGTCGGAGCGCCGCTCTGAGCTGGGCCGACGTGCGGACGACACGGCCCGACGGCTGGACGAGCGTGAACGTGGTGCACGCCGCTGCGAGCAGCGCTGCGATCACCGTAGCGGTACGCACACGGCGGATCTGCCCCGGTCGTCCCGGAACTAAAGGTGCGACTTCGAGACAGCGACTGCGGTCTTAGCGATGCCGCTGTAGTTGTTGCCGCTGTAGCTGTTGCCGACGCCCTTGTAGTCGACGATCGCTGCGGCACTCTCGCCCTTGAACATGGAGTTCTTGACGACCGTGCCGGTTGTGCCTTCGTCCATGTAGACGCCCACACGGCTCGCCTGGATGCTGCTGTTCTCGATCACGTTGTCGACGCTCGCGGGCTTCGATCCCCACGAGGGGTCGTCCCACTCGCAGTTCACGCCGATGCGCACGTCGCTGCCGACGTGGAGCCGGTTGAACGTCGAGCTCGTGGTGAAGTGCTCCATGTAGACGCCGGTCGGCGTGTTGTCGACGTCGACGTCGGAGTACGTCGAGCCCCTGCCGTTGAAGCCCGTCCAGAGGCCGTCCCACGCGCAGTTGCGCAGCTTCGCGCGCTGCAGCGTCACGGGGGTGCCCAGCCAGACGCAGGCCTCCGACGTGCCGTCGGACGACTTGGGC
>DASZBP010000100.1:0-8428 GCA_035943915.1 Gaiellaceae bacterium
CGAGAGGTTGAGGTAGAAGAGGTTGGAGCTTGTCAGGAACTGGGAGGAGGTGGTGACTCCGAAGATGATCACGGCGACGAGCGCGAACGTGAGCCCGACTTCCCAGCGGACGAGCGAGCGGACGCGCTCACGCAGCTCAGGCGCCAAGATGCGTCCTTCGTTTCCGTAGTGCCGCTGCCAGCTGCAGCGAAATGCCGCGGTCGAGCGCGATTGCACCGAGGAGCAACGCTCCGGCGATCGCCTGGTTCCAGAACGGCGAGACGCCGAGAACGTAGAGAGCGGAGAGGATCGTGTTCAGGAGGAGCGCGCCGAAGGCTGCGCCGACCGCGCTGCCGCTGCCACCGAAGATCGCGACTCCGCCGACGACGACCGCTGCGATCACAGACAGTTCGTATCCGCTGCCGGCGGTCGAGTCGATCGTTCCGTAGCGGGCGGCGTACAGGACGCCTGCGATGCCCGCGATTCCGCCGCAGATCACGAACGCGGTGAACACGCGGCGTCCGCTCGGAATGCCGGCGAGCCGTGCAGCATCGGGGTTCGACCCGATTGCGTAGAGCTCGCGACCCGATCGGAACGACCGGAGGTAATAGGCGCCCACGGCGACGACCCCGGCCACGACGATCGCGAGAACCGGGATTCCGGCCACCGTCTTGCGCGGGATCTCGAGGAACGAGTTCGGGAGCGAGCTCGCGACGACCTGGCCTCCCCCAACGACGAGCGTGTCGACGCCGCGAATGATGTAGAGCATCGCGAGGGTCACAACCAGGCTCGGCACGCGGCCGACGACCGTCAGGAATCCGTTCACAAGACCACACGCGATGCCAATCGCACAGCCGACGACGAACACGAGCACGATCGAGATTCCGTGGTGGCGCCCGAAGAGATCCGCCGACAGAAATGCCGACAGACCTAGCACCGACCCGATCGAGAGGTCGACGTTGCGGGTCAGGACCACCATCGTCTCGCCCAGTGCGAGCAACGCGAAGATCGTCGCGTCGATGAGGATGAACTGGATGTTCGACAGGTTGAGGAAACGCGGCTCGATCAATGCTGTGACGAGCACGAGCAGCGCCAGCACTGCGACGATGCCGAACTCCCTCAGGCGAAAGACGAGATCGACGAGCCGCCGCGCGCTCGCCGCGTCGGCAATCGGTGGGGTCGTCGCCGTCGGCTCGATCGCCGTGGTCATGCCGCGACCTCTTCGCGTTGGCCGGTTGCGGCGGCGACGATCGATTCCTCCGATGCGTCCGCATGGGCGAACTCGGCCACGAGACGTCCTTCTCGCATCACGAGAATGCGATCAGCAAGCCGAAGAACTTCGGGGAGCTCCGAGGAGATGACGAGAATCGCGACGCCCTGCGCGGCAAGCTCCTCGAGCAGTCGGTGAACCTCCGCTTTCGTGCCGACGTCGATTCCGCGAGTCGGCTCGTCGACGATCAGCAGTGAGGGCGTGCGGCCTAACCACTTCGCAAGCACAACTTTCTGCTGGTTTCCGCCAGACAGCGAGGTCACCGGGTTCGTCAGACGTCCGTACTTGACCTGTAACCGCGTCGCCCAGTCACGAGCGAATCGCCGCTCTGCGGCGGCACGAATGAAACCGGCGCGCTGCAGCCGCGCGAGCGACGCGAGCGAAATGTTCCGTCCGATCGACATCTGCATCACGAGGCCCTGTTGACGTCGATCCTCGGGGACGAGCCCGACACCCGCCGCCATCGCGGCGGTCGGGGAGCCGCGCCGCAGGGGCTTGTCGTTGACCGCGACGCTGCCCGCGTCGTACCGGTCGATCCCGAAGATCGCGCAGGCGACCTCGCTGCGCCCGGCGCCGACGAGCCCCGCGAGTGCAACGATCTCTCCCGCGCGAACCTCGAAGGACACGTCGACGAACACGCCTTCGCGCGTCAAACGCTCGACGCGGAGCACCGTGTTGCCGATGTTCTGTTCCTGTATGACGCGCTCTGGCAGCTCACGCCCTACCATGGCGCGCACGAGGTCGTCGGCGGTCAGGCCCGACAGCTCGCGCGAGATGACCAAGCGCCCATCGCGGAGAACGGTCACGCGCTCGCAGAGCGTGAAGACCTCTTCCAGCCGATGCGAAATGAAGAGGACTGCGGCTTCTGATGCGCGCAGGGTCTCGACGACCCGAAACAGCCGCTCGACCTCGAATGCGGAAAGGGCGGCCGTCGGTTCGTCCATCACGATCACCCTTGCGTCGAGCGACAAGGCCTTGGCGATCTCGACGATCTGTTGCTCCGCGATCGATAGCCCGCGCGCGACCCGGCCGGGATCGAGCGGAACGCCGAGGCGCGCAAAGATCTCCGACGCCTGCGTGTTCATCGCCTTGACGTCGATCCGCCGCCCGGCGCGCAGCGGCTGGCGGCCGATGAAGATGTTCTCCGCGACCGTCAGGTCGGGAAACATGATCGGCTCCTGGTAGATGATCGCGACGCCCGCGTCGCGCGCGGCTGCGGGTCCCTGCAGCACGACGTCGTGCCCGCCGATGCGCAGCGAACCGGTGTCGGGAAGATGCACGCCGCCGAGGATCTTGACGAGCGTCGACTTGCCTGCACCGTTTTCCCCGACGAGTGCGTGCACCTCGCCGGCGCGCAGGGAAATCGACACGTCCGCGAGCGCCTGGATCGCGCCGAACGACTTCGACGCGCTTTGAAGCGAGAGGATGGGCTGCTGTTCGGTCATGTCCGGAAGCCTGGGAAGAGCGGGCGTGCCGGCAGGGGCCGGCACGCCCTGGCATCCCCTAGAAGTGGAACTTGGCGATGTTCGCCTTGTTGAAGACGTACGGCTTACCGAGGAGCACGGTGGCCTTCGCGCCGACCTTGTACTTGCCGAGCTTGCCGGCGGTGAAGGTCTGACCGGCCTTTCCGGTGATCCTGCCTGATGCGACGTTCACTGCTGCATACGCGGCGAGGTAGCCGAGGTCTGCCGGGTTCCAGAGCTCGAACCCGTCGATCGTGCCGTCCAGGACGTACTTGCGCAGCTGGTTCGGCGTACCGAGCCCGGTCAGCTTGATTTTGCCGCGGTACTGGGCTGTGTCCAGCACGGCGGCCGCAGCGGCGATCCCGACTGTCGTCGGGGAGATGATGCCCTTGAGGTTCGGGAACTGCTGGAGCAGACCCTGAGTCACCTGTGTCGAAACAGTCGGATCGTCGTTGCCGTACACAACCGAGACGAGCTTCATGTTCGGGTACTTCTTGAGCTGCGTCTTCATGTAGCCGATCCACGCGTTTTGGTTCGTTGCGGATGCAGCGGCTGAGACGATGGCGATGTCGCCCGTCTTGTTGATCTGCGAGGCGAGCAGGTCGACCTCACTTGTGCCGATCGCCTTCGAGTCGGCCTGGTTGATGAACAGACTGCGGCAGGCGGTGTCGGAGTCATATGTAACAACCGCAATGCCCTTCTTCATCGCCTGCTTGAGAGTCGGGCAGAGTGCCGACGCGTCGGTCGCCGACACGATGAGCGCGTTCGCGCCCTTCGTGATCGCGGCCTGGATCGCCGGAAGCTGCGACGCGGCGGTTGCCTGAGTGCCGCTCGTCTCCTTGCCTTTCTCCTTGAGCTGTGCAAGAGCCTTCAGTGCGCCACCGGACTTGAAGCTGTCGGAGGTGGTGAAGTACGCATTGCCGAGATTCTTCGGAATCACGTAGACCTTGAGTCCCGTCTTCAACGAGCCGGCCGCCGTAGCGGTCGCGAGCACGATTGCGCTCAAGGCGCAGATCGCTCCCACCGAGGCGAGAAGCTTTTTCCAACGAGGTGTCACGTTCGGGTGTCCTTTCGAAGAAGGTGCGTACGAAATCGGGGGTCGCATCGAGGGGACGGCCGGGGACAGCGGCCGAAACTCACGCGGTCAGGATCGTGTCCGTCACCTCCTTGTTCCTGAGCGTCAGCTCGGCTCGGATGGGCGCCGCGACGACAGTCACGTTGCGCTCGCGCCATTCCTGCAGAAGTTCCGAGGGAGCTCGTTCGTCGGTCACGATCGTGTCCACACGTTGAGCAGGGACGAAGGAGAGCAACGCGCTTCGCTCCCATTTGCTGTGGTCGAAGACGCCGACCACGTGCTCGCACGCATCCGCCAACTCGCGCTTAATGCGCACTTCCTCGGGATTCAGATCCATGAGGCCCCGGTCGAGACTGATGCCTCTGGCGCCGAAGAAGCCTTTGCCGATCCTGGTCGAACGCAAAACGGAGTTCGCAAAGTCGCCGACGAGAGACATCGCGGCTTGGCGCAGAACGCCCCCGGGAAGAATTACGCTCACTCCGGGAGCATCGGCGAGCACTTCAGCGATGCGAAGACCGTTCGTGACGACCACGAGCTCATGCTTCTCTCGCAACTCCTGGGCGATGTAAAACGCGGTCGTGCTCGAGTCGAGTGCGATCGCCTCGCCGTCTCCGACGAGTGCCGCCGCAGCGCGTGCGACGGCACGCTTTGGCAGTTCGTTGACGCGAAGACGAACGTCGAAGGCGATCTCTGATTGGCCGCGCTGAAGTGCACGAGCACCGCCTCTGATGCGTGCGATGAGACCTCGGCGGGCGAGCTCACTGAGATCGCTTCGGACGGTCACCTCGGAGACGTCGAAGGTTGCAGCGAGCTCGCCGACCGTGACACCGTCGCGCGACTCCAGCAACTGGCACACGTACCGCATACGGTCGTCGGCCGTCGAGAATTCCGTCTCGCCTGAGGCTTCGCTGCCCACTCGTTCTCCTATGTCGAAGGAACGAAGATTCGAACTTACGATTGTTTTCATTTCATGTCAATACTCTTTCGAAAATAAGGAATCGAAAGCGACAACCCCACGGATTTAAGCCTTCCGTGCTGGCATCGCCGCTCGTCGTTGACTTCGAGCCGTCAAATGTGCTTCAAAGCCCGTCGTAAGTGAACACCGCGTCGAGTAGGGACAACCGGCGCGGGTTTGACGGGGGTTAGCTGGAAATCGAGGGGCCGGGATCCCGGCCCCTCGTGTTTTGTCGGCGGTTTCCGGCCTGGTTCGACTCTCGATTCGAAGCTCCGACGATGGCGCGAGTCTCGTTTCAGAGGTGCTGCTTTCGAAGCTGCCTGATTTGAAAGCTCGACGACACTCGGTGCTCAGGCCGAATCTTCGAATCTCGGCTTCAGCCCTTGACTTCATTGCCGTCTCTGTCTGCCGTCCGTCCCTACGAAGGCACCAAATCGCAGCGGCGAGGACCCAGGCGGCTACGAGACGTGAGGACGAGCCGGCGGACCGCTAAACGACGCTTGGCTCGGGACGGAAGGACACGTTTCGGCAACAGGCAGTGTCACCGTGAAAATCGAACCATTTCGGCGAGCACCGCGGTAGCCGACGTTGCCGCCGTGGGCAGCGACGATCGACCGGACAACAGCGAGTCCGAGCCCCGCGCCGCCACTGGCGCGCGCCCGCGCAGGATCGATGCGTGTAAAGCGATCGAAGATTCGCTCCTGCTCGGCCTCTGGCACGCCAGGCCCGGTGTCTTCGACGGTGAGAATCGCCCGTCCCTCCCTGATCTCAAGCTCGACTGCGGCCGACGCGCCGGCGGGTGTGTGTGCGCGAACATTTGCGAGCAGGTTGTCGACTACTTGCCGCAGTCGCGGAGCATCGCCGGTGATGAGCAGCGGCCGCTCCGAGAGTTCGACGCTCACCGTACGGTAGGGGTCGACGACCCGCATGGACTCGACTGCCGCTTCGACGATGTCGTCGAGCGCAACCTGTTCCTGTTCGATCGGACGCGTCTCGTCGAGTCGCGCCAGCAGCAGCAGGTCTTCGACGAGCATCGCCATTTGCTCGGCTTCATGTTCGATCGCGCTCATGGCTCTGGCAAGATCCTGCGGTCGATCCTGTGCGCCACGCCGGAACAACTCTGCGTACCCCCGGATCGAGGTAAGCGGGGTGCGGAGTTCGTGTGATGCATCGGCAAGAAACCGACGCAAACGCACCTCAGTTTCGTCGCGCTGCTGGAACGCGGCCTCGATCTCGCTGAGCATCCGGTTTAGCGCGGATGCGACGCGGCCGACTTCGCTCCGCTTTGGCGCAGGAGGGACACGCGCGCCGAGATCGCCGTCCGCGATGGCATCCGCCGTCTCAGCAATTCGTCGCAACGGACGCAGACTGACCGTCAACACGGCCGCTGCTGCGAACGCCAGGACAAGCAGGACGCCCAGTCCAGCAGCGAGTTCGACAACGGCCAGGTGTGTGAGCGTTTGCACGTCGTCTCTGATCGAGATCACAGCAACGACCGTCTGCCCCCTCGCTGTTGCCAGCGCGATGGCCTCGTATTCGGCCGAGCCGCGCGAACGGCCGCCCACTTGTCGTGGTTGGTTGGGGTGCAGCCTGAGGTCAGCCGGCAGGTGGACCTTTGCGCCGCCCTGGCCCGCGACGCGTTCGACGAGTCGGCCCCGGTGATCGAATACTTCGACCAGGACGGGCTGCTTGGTGCCGGGAAAGCTCGGCAGTCTGAGGGTGCGGCCGCTCGCGACCACGGCGCGCACGCCCTGCGCAACTTCGCGCACCTGGGTCTGATCACGGCGATCGACGTATCGACGCAGAGCGGTCGAGGTGGCGATGTCGGCTGCGCCGACTGCGAGCGCTGAAAGCACCACGGTCGAAAGGACGACCCGAAAGCGTATTGACACGCCGCCTACTCCCTCGGCAGACGCAGCGAATAGCCGAAACCGCGCAGCGTATGTATCAGCGCGGGGCTCTCGACGTCGATCTTCTTGCGCAGGTAGCCGATGTACGTTTCGACGATCCCGCCGTCGCCGCCGAAGTCGTACTGCCACACGTGGTCGAGGATCTGCGCCTTCGACAACACGCTTCGCGCGTTCAGGAGCAAGTATCGAAGCAGCGCGAACTCCGTTGGCGTCAGCGCGATCGCACGGCTGCCGCGACGCACGTCGCGCGTTTCCTCGTCAAGCTCCAGATCAGCGAAGCGCAGCTGATGCTTGTCCACCGCATCGTCGCGAGTGCGGCGCAGCACTGCCCGTGCACGGGCGACAAGTTCTTGCAGGCTGAACGGTTTAGTCAGATAGTCGTCGGCGCCGAGCGTCAATCCGCGGATGCGATCCTCGACAGCGTCTCGCGCAGTCAGGAACAGCACAGGCACACCCTCTCCGTTTGCACGTAGCCGCCGCTGCAGCTCGAAGCCGTCGAAATCGGGCAGCATCACGTCGAGCACGACCAAGTCAGGTGCGAACTCCTGAACCATACGGAGCGCCTGGGCGCCGTCGTGGGCCATCCTCACCTCGAAGTCCTCGTACGAGAGCGCAGTTGAAACGAGCTCGGCGATGTTCGGCTCGTCATCAACAACGAGGACACGCGGTTTCTCTCTGGCCATGAGTCATTGTCGAACGTGAAGCTGAGAGCTAGCTGTGAGCCCCCCAAGCGTCTCGTGAGGATCTCTCGCAGTGATCTGTTGACGAACGACGAACGGCGAGTTCTTAGGCGATGATCACTGCCCTCGCAGAGAAGCCTTAGGTTGGCGTGGTTTGCTGCAGTTCCTCACGTCATGTTGACCTCTCCTCCCCACGGGGCGCACTTGCCCGCGGTGTTCGGAGCCGAGCGAGAAAACGGCCGGAGGCGGCACGACACCGCCTTCGGCCGTCGGCGCGGTCCGATGCTCTGTCTCATGCTCGCAACGGTGGCGCTCTCTCTAACTGGGTGCGGCGAATCCGGTCCGCGTCTGGTGTCTATCGCTCATGGCCTGCGAGTGTCGCGTGGGATGCGCGTCAGCGTGTTTGCTCGAGGCCTAGGGCACGTGGCCGCCCTTGCCGTCGATGGCCGCGGTCGGATCTGGGTCGCGAGCTCGGGTGCGTCCTCTCATCAAGACGATGCCGTCTACATGATCGAGCGATCCGGTGCTCTCCCACAACGAGTGATCACGCGTGTGCGTGGCCCTCTTGGGTTGCAGTGGCTAAACCAGAGCCTCTATGTGAGTTCGTTGGACGGCGTGATTCGTTTCAGCGAGCTCGACCCACAAGGGCATTTCATAAAGCGTCAGCTCATCCTTCGCGGCCCGGTCCGAGGTGCCGAGAACAACAATCTCCTACGAACGCCGGGCGGCCGCCTGGTCATGGCGGTGTCGGCGGTCTGCGATCACTGCGCGACAACGCCGCGTTACTCCGGTGCGATTGTCTCGTTTCGCCCTGGTGGCAGCGATCTGCGGATCGTCGCCGGCGGAATCCGCGCTCCGTTCGGACTCGTCTACGACCACTCGCAGTTGTACGCGACGATGAATCAACGCGACGACCTTGGAGCCAAAACGCCTGGCGACTGGTTGGCTGCGATCGAGCCAGGCCAGCGGTGGGGGTTTCCGTTCTGTTACGGGCAAACTGGCGGCGCGTGCCGCCGAGCTCCGAAGGCCGTGGCCGTTCTCGATCCCCATGGGGCCGCTGGGGGCGTGGCAGTGCTCGGACAGGTGGCGATCGTCG
>DASZBP010000101.1:0-2230 GCA_035943915.1 Gaiellaceae bacterium
CGCGGCTCGACGGCGAGGGCGCGCGCGATCGCGACGCGCTGCCGCTGCCCGCCCGACAGCTCATGCGGGTACTTCGCCGCGTACTTCGCAGCCGGCGTGAGCCCGACCGTCTCGAGCAGCTCCTCCACGCGCGAGCCGATCTGCTTCGACGGGACGATGTGATGGATGCGCAACGGTCGCGCGAGGTGGTGACGGACCGTCTTCGCGGGGTTCAGCGAGCCGAACGGGTCCTGGAAGATCATCTGCACCTGCGCGCGGTACCGCAGCAGCTCGCGCCGCCGGCGCGTCCGCGCGAGATCGCGTCCGTCGAAAATCACGCGGCCGCCTGTCGGCTGGTGCAGCTTCACGAGCAGGCGCGCGACGGTGCTCTTGCCGCTGCCGCTCTCGCCGACGAGCGCCGTGATCGTTCCCGGACGCAACGTGAAGCTGACGTCGTCGACGGCATGCACCTTCGCGCGGTGCAGCAGCGAGCCGCCGACGGGGAACTGCTTCGTCAGGCCCTGGACGTCGAGCTCGGTTGCGCTCACCGCTGCCCCTCCTCGACCAGATGGCAGGCGACGAGATGCTCGGGCGCGACCTGGCGCAGGACCGGGCGGATCGTCGTCTGGCGCCGGTAGAGCTCGTGGTCTTCGGGCTGGCAGTGCGGGCAGCGTGGGTGGAAGCGGCAGCCATCCGGCGGAGCGCCGAGGTCGGGCGGCGCGCCGGGGATGCCGGTCATGCGCACGATCGGGCCGGAGAGCGGCGGGAACGAGTTCATCAAGCCCTGCGTGTACGGGTGGAGCGGCGCTTCGTGAATCGTGCGTGCCGACGACTCCTCGACGACCTCTCCCGCGTACATGATCGCGATGCGGTCCGCGATCTCGATCAGCAGCGATAGGTCGTGCGTGATGAAGAGCACCGCGAAGCCGAGTTGCTCCTGCAGCGTCTTGACCTGCTGTAGGATCTCGCGCTGCACGACGACGTCGAGTGCCGTCGTCGGCTCGTCCATGATCACCAGCTCGGGGCGCAGCGCGAGCGCCATCGCGATCACGACGCGCTGGCGCATGCCGCCGGAGAGCTCGTGCGGGTACGCGCGGACGCGGCGCTGGTCGATGCCGACGAGCTCGAGCAGCTCACCGGCCTGCTTCAGCGCGGCGCGCTTCGAGATCCGCTCGTGCGCGCGCATCATGTCGACGAACTGGTCGCCGACGCGCATGACAGGGTTGAGCGAGTTCATCGCGCTCTGGAAGACCATCGAAACGTTGCGCCAGCGGAACTGGCGCAACTGCTCGCGGCTCTTGCCGGTCACGTCGACGCCGTCGAACAGGATCTGGCCGCCGGCGATGCGGGCGGGAGGGCGGAGGATCTGCATGACGGCGTTCGCGAGCGTCGTCTTGCCGCAGCCCGACTCACCGGCGATGCCGAGGATCTCCCCGCGGCGAATCTCGAGGTTCACGCCGTCGACTGCGCGCACGACACGGTCCCCGATGCCGTACTCGACGCTGAGCCCGCGCACCTCGACCAGCGTCTCGGGACGGACGCGTGCCGTCGGCTCCGGGGAGAGCGTGGCGACGATCACGACGCGCTCCGGCCGAACAGTAGGCGCCGCCGCGACGGCAGGCCGCGCAGGCGCGGGTTCGAGATCTCGTCGATGCCGACGAGGATCAGCGTGAGCGACAGCACCGTCAGACCGATCGCGAGGCCGGGGAAGACGAACGACCACCACTCGCCCTGCAGCAGGCTCGAGTTCACCTGCGCCCAGTAGAGCGCCGATCCCCAGCTCGCTTTGCCCGAGTCGCCGAGCCCGAGGAACTCGAGGCCCGCCTCGATGACGATCGCGATGTAGAAGACGAGCACGAACGCCGCTGCGATGCGGCTGACCATGTTCGGCATCAGCTCGCCGAAGATGATGCGCCACGTCGACTCGCCGGACACGCGGGCCGCCTGGATGAAGTCGCGGTTGCGCAGCGTCAGCGCCTGCCCCCGCAGGATGCGCGCCTCGAACGCCCAGAGCGTGAAGCCGATGATCAGCACCATCGTCGTCATCCCGCGCTGATGCAGGAACGCGGTGACGTCGATCAGCAACGGGATCGTCGGGATCACGTAGACGACGTTGCCGATGAGCGTGATGAACTCGTCGACGAGGCCGCCGACGAACGCGGCGGTGATGCCGAGGACGGTCGCGAGCGCGGTCGCCAGCAATCCGGCGAGGAACGCCGTAGCCAGCGACCGGCGCGCGCCGACGATCACC
>DASZBP010000102.1:0-9241 GCA_035943915.1 Gaiellaceae bacterium
TCAGGCATCGGTCGAAGCAAACGTCGCTCGGGCACTTGGGCTAATCGTCGACTGCCAGGCTGCCTACCGCGCGTCATCGTCAACTATCCGTCGCCAGTTCAACCAGTTCTTCTTCGACCGGATCGAATGGGACGGCACAAACCTTAAGAGCACGGCGTCCCGAACCTTTGCCGTCCTTCGGGCCGCGTGTCGAGCTGCTGCCGCCGAGGGAACGACGGAAATCGACTGGGGCGCATGGGAAGAAGCCCTGAACGACAGTGACCCCGGGGATTCCGGGGTCACTGGTGTGAAAGAAACAAACTTGGTAGCGGGGGCAGGATTTGAACCTGCGACCTCCGGGTTATGAGCCCGGCGAGCTACCTGACTGCTCCACCCCGCGACGCGGGCGCCAGTGTAGCACCGTGCCTGAGCCAATTCACACGCGAAACGGCGAAGCCGACGGCCATCAGGAACGCGCCGGCGGCTGCGTCCAGCACGAAGTGATTGCCGGTCGCGATCGTCGCGGCGACGACGACAAAGGGGTATGCAACGGCGAGCGCGCGCGACCTGCGCCACACGCCCGCACCGACACCTACCGCCCACCCCGCGTGCAGTGACGGCATCGCCGCGAGCGGGTCGGTGACGCTCGCCACCGAGAGATGCAGCACGTCGCGCAGACCCATCAGCCGCGGCGGTGCAACCGGATAGCGCCACGCGATGACGAGCGCGAGCGCGGTCGTCACGAGGAACGCGTTGCGGAACCGCGCGTAGTCGCCCTCGCGATAGAGCCATACGAAGAACAGCGCCGTCACGCCGAACTGCGCGGCGAGATACAGCACGTCGAGCGCCGGCATGACCGGCAGCAGCGCGCGCTGCAGCGGCGCCTCCCACGCGATGCCAAGCCTCCGTTCGAGCGCCAGCAGGTCATGCGCATGCTGCGCCGCGACCGGCCACGACGGATGGATCGCCCGCCGCGCCAGCTCATAGGCAGCGACCGCCGACAGCACGAGACCGATCTCCCTCCGCACGCCGCCAATCTACGATGCCCGGGATGCTGATCGTCGTTTGGATCGCGCTCGCCCTCGGGCTCGCTGCGTTCGCAGCGGGCGCCGGCCTTGCCGTGTCGCGCGCATTCCGTGCCTGGCGCACGTTCCGCCGCACGAGCCGCAACATCACGCGCCACCTAGACGACCTGACGTCGAAGGCAGCGGCGACGGAGGCCAAGGCGATCGCGGCGACCTCCAACGGCTCGAAGCTCGCCGACGCCGCCGCGCGCCTCCAGGAATCGCTCGCCGTCCTCGCGGTGCTCCGCGCCGCGCTCGCTGACACGACCGCCGGCGTCAACCGCGTCCGCGGCGTCGTGCCGCGCAAGTGACCCGCGTCGCGGCCGTCGATCTCGGCACGAACTCGACGCGCCTCCTCGTCGCCGACGTCGACGGCGACCACGTCGAGCCGGTCGCGCGGCGCAGCGTCGTCACGCGCCTCGGCGAAGGCGTCGACGCGCGCCGCCGCCTCCTCCCCGTCCCGATTGCGCGCGTGCGCAACGTGCTCAGCGACTACCGCCGCGAAGCTGAGGCACTCGGCGTCGAGCGCACGCTTGCCGTCGCGACGAGCGCCGTGCGAGACGCGGAGAACGGCGAGGCGTTCCTCGGCGAGATCGAATGGTCCTACGGCTTCACGACGCGGCTGCTCACCGGCGACGAGGAAGCGGCGCTCACGCGCCGCGGCGTCGGGAAGATCGGTGCGCACACGCTCTTGCTCGACGTCGGCGGCGGCTCGACCGAGCTCAGCACCGCGACGTTCCAGGTCAGCCTCGACATCGGCTCGGTGCGCCTCGACGAGCGCTTCCCGAGCATCGACGACGCCGCCGCGTACATCGACGACGCGTTGCCCGATCTCGAAGTCGACGACGCGATCGGCGTCTCCGGAACGGTGCACCAGCTCGCCGACCTGGCCGAGACGCACGACATCTCCGCAGCCGAGGTCGAGCGCTGGTTCGAGACCCTCGCCGCGCTGCCCCTCGAGGAGCGCGCCGCGCTGCCGCGGATGGACCCGGCCCGCGCGCCGGCGATCGTCGCCGGGACGCTGATCGTCCGCCAGGTGCTGCGCCGCTACGGCCTGCCGGGGATCCGCTACAGCGAGCGGGACATCCTTTACGGCGCCGCGCTCGAGGCGGCAGCGCTCCCGGAGCCGCCGGAAGGAGCCGCGCCCCCCGGCGCGTACACCTGCTGCTAGAGATACTTGCGCTCTCAATCTTTTCTGCTACATTCCTTGCGTCATCAAGTTTCTGAGGAGGAAGCAAGAAATGAGCGCAACGATCGACCAGACGGCAGTTCCGACCGGCACGTGGAACGCCGACACCGTGCACTCCGGCCTCTCGTTCGAGGTCGCCTATGCCGTCGCGACGTTCAACGGCGCCGTCACCGACTTCGACGTCTCGCTGACCGACGGCACGCTCGAGGGCTCGGCGCGCATCGCGAGCATCCAGGTCAAGGACGAGAGCCTCCAGGCGCACCTGCTGTCCCCCGAGTTCTTCGACGCCGAGCGCCACCCCGAGCTGACGTTCGCCTCGAGCGAGATCCGCCGCGACGGCGACAGCGTCGAGATCGACGGCAGCCTCACGCTGAAGGGCGTCACGAACCCTGCGACGCTCAGCGGCACGATCACTGGCCCGGCCGTCGACCACTTCGGCGCAACGCGCGTCGGCTTCAAGCTGCAGACGGTCATCGACCGGACGCAGTTCGGCATCACCTGGAACATGCCGCTCCCGAACGGCGAGCCGGCGCTCTCGAACGACGTCACGTTGAAGGCCGACCTCACGCTGGTTCAGGCGTAACGATGAAGGTCCTCGCGATCAGCGGCTCCCTCCGCTCCGACTCGCACAACACGGCCCTCCTCCGCGCAGCTGCGGAGGAGGCGCCGGTGGGCGTCGAGCTCGAGCTCTGGGACGGCCTCAAGGAGATCCCGCCGTACGACTCGGACGACGAGCTCGATCCGCCGACGGCGGTCCAGAGGCTCAAGGAAGCCGTGTCGAACACGGATGCCGTGCTGTTCGCGACGCCCGAGTACAACTCGTCGATCCCGGGCGCATTGAAGAACGCGCTCGACTGGGCCTCTCGCCCAATCGCGACGAACGCGTTCCGCAACAAGCCGGTCGCGGTCATCGGTGCGAGCACGGGCGCGTTCGGCGCGGTGTGGTCGCAGGCCGAGCTGCGCAAGGTGCTCGGCGCGATGGGCGCGCGCGTCGCCGAAGTCGAGCTTGCCGTCGGACACGCGCACGAGCGGCTCGACCACGAAGACACCCGCGCCGGGCTGCGCGACGCACTCGAGGTGCTCGTCGCAACGGCCGAGCCGGCACTCGCGGCCTAGCGCTCTTCGATCAGTTCCGTCTCTGGCGGCGGCTCATCCTCCGCGAGCCGCCGCTGGATGACGGCACGCGAGAGAACGCCGACGAGCTTCCCGTCCTCGACGACGGGAACGCGCTCGAGATCGTGCTCCTCGAGGAACGCGAACGCGGCGTCGAGCTCGAGGCTCGAGTCGATGGTGTGATTCGGCGGCTCGGCGATCTCGCGGAGGGTCGTCGTGTTCGGGTCCAGGCCCTCGGCGACCACCTTTCGCACGAGCGTCTTGCGCGTGATCACGCCGACGAGCTGACCGTCGTCCGTCACGAGCACCGCGCGCACCTCGGGGCGCTTCAGCGACTCGCCCGCGTCGCGCGCGCTCGCCGACGCCTCGATCGTCCCGGGCTCGGGCACCATCGCGTCGCGAACGAGCTGGCTCATGGATAGATGCCGCGCGCCTCGAGCGCCGCTGAGACTTCCTGAATGGCCGCGACGAGCGCCGCGTCACGCAGCGTGATGCCCTTCGCCTGCGCGACGTTCCAGACGCGGTCGAACGCGTCGGCCATCTTGTCTGCGAGGCGGCGGCGGATCTCATCCCGGTCCCAGAACAGGCGGCCGAGATCTTGCACCCATTCGAAGTAGGACACGGTGACGCCGCCGGCGTTCGTGAGGATGTCGGGCAGGACGGGGATGCCGCGCTCGGCGAGGATCGCGTCTGCGTCGACCGACGTCGGCCCGTTCGCGCCCTCTGCGACGAGCTTGCAATGCAGGTCGCCGGCGTTCTCGATCGTCACCTGGTCCTCTCGCGCGGCGAGCACGAGGATGTCGCACTCCAGTTCGAGGAGTTGCGCGTTGGTGATGCGCTCGATGCCGGTCTCGTAACCCTCGAGCGAACCGTGCTCTTCGACATACGCGTGCAACTCGGGAATCGGAAGCCCGCCCGCCGCGAAGACGCCGCCGGAGATGTCCGACACCGCGATGACCGTCGCGCCCTTGTCGTGCAGCTCCGATGCGGCGATCCCTCCGACGTTCCCAAAACCCTGCACGACGCAGCGCTGCTCGGCCAGATCCCAGCTGAGACGATGGCATGCGCGCTCGATCACCATCACGACGCCTGCACCGGTCGCCTCGTGCCGGAACACGGAGCCGCCGATCGAGATCGGCTTGCCGGTCACGATCTCCGGAACGGCGTAGCCCTTCTGCATCGAGTACGTGTCCATCATCCACGCCATCGTCTGCTCGTTCGTCGCCATGTCCGGCGCCGGGATGTCGAGCTGCGGCCCGATGAACGGTGCAAGCTCGGCGGTGAAGCGGCGCGTGATCTTCGCCAGCTCGATCTGCGAGAGCTCGCGCGCGTTGCAGCGCACGCCGCCCTTCGCGCCGCCGTACGGCAGGCGCAGCAGCGCGCACTTCCACGTCATCCACATCGCGAGCGCCGAGCACTCGCCGAGATCGACTCCCGGGTCGTACCGGACGCCGCCCTTGGTCGGGCCGAGCACGGACGAGTGCTGCACGCGGTACGCAGGGAACGAGCGGTACGAGCCGTCGTCCATCTGCACGGGCAGCGACAGGATCACCGCGCGCTCCGGTGTCCGGAGCCTGGTCGAGACGAGGTCGGAAACCTCGGCCAGCTCGAGCGCATGGTCGAGCTGGGTCAGCGCCTGCTGGAAGAGCGGCGTGTCCCACTCGAGCTTGGTGGACGTATGCGCGGTGCTGGCCACGGAGCCGGAGGGTACCTATGGGCGGGTCCCGCTACCGCCGCCAATGATCCGTTCGGCCTATTGCGGCGGGGCGGCATCGCGCCGATCCTGTCTGGGTGAGGAACGCCGAGCTGCTTCCCGCCATCTGCTGTGCCATCGCCGTCGAGATGGCGCACCTGCGGTGGATCGTGCTCACACAGTGGAGGTGCCGCAGTTGCGGCGCGGCACACCTCCACTGTGAGTGCAAGCCCGTCTGGGTGAAGATTCTCCTCTAGACGAGCGCTCGCAACACTTCCGCGACGACCCCCTGACCACTGAGGTAGGCGCCGCGGACGACGGTCCAGATGCGGATGCGCTCCTCGTCGAGGCCGGCCGCCGCGAACATCGCGATGCGCCGCTCCGTCGTCGCGAGATCCATCGTGTACCCGATCGGGTTGTAGAGCCACGAGTAGACGTCGTACTCGCGGTCCGCGAGGTACGGCTTCGCGTCGATCGCGACGTAGCCGTCTCCGTGGCGAAGGATGTTCTGATGGTGGAAGTCGCCGTGGACGAGCCACTCGCTACCCGGATCGAACGACGACCAGAGCTCGCGCGCGAGGGGCGTGAGCTCCGAGGGGTACTCGTCGAGCCAGCGCGGCACCTCGTCCGCGACGGGCCGGAACGGCGCGCCGGCGCGACGCCACAGCTTCATCGCCACGTCGATTGCGATCGCGGTTGCCTCTTCGTCCGGCAACCCTGCGATGTCGGTGCCGGGCACGGCGCGCTCCTCGAGCAGCGCCCGGTCGCCCTTCCGGAGCAACCGCACCGCACCGTGGCCGTCCCAGAGCTCGAGCGCCTCGGCTTCGTGCAGCGACTCGGTGTCGCCTTCCCAGTGCACCTTCAAAACGCGGTCGTTCTCGACCGGCGCGGCGAACGAGTGGCGCGCCTCCGAAAACGGCTCATCGACGTCGAGCTGCCATTCGCGCGCGATCCGCGCGGCGCGGAGCTTCGTCTCCGTCAGGTCGAGGGGCACTACTCGTCCTCGACGATCTCGATGCCGAGCGCGGCCGCGAACAGCGGCGCGTTTCCAACGACGTCGTTCCACGGAATGCGCACGCCGCGCAGCGCTTCCGCGCCCTGCATGCCGTCGAGGTTGCAGCCGCGCAGCTCGACTCGCTTGATTCGCGCGTGGTCGACGCTCGCCAGGCGCAGGTCGCAACGCTCGAACAGCACGTCCTCGAGCTCTGCGCCGTGGAAGTCCGCCTCCTCGAGCCGGCAGTCGCGGAAGACGACGCGCTCGAGCTTGGCGAAGCGGAACGAGATCAGGTCGGCGCGGCAGTCGGCGAACGTGACGTCCATGAGCGTGCTCTCCGGCAGCTGCGCGCCGGTCATGCGCGCGCGGAGGAACTCAACGCGCCGCGCGGAGAAGCGCGTCTCGCGGCGGTTCGACCAGTCCGCATCCTCAAACGTGGCGTCGAGGAACTCGTCGTCCCCGTCGCCGTCCGGCTCAGGTGGATAGGGCGTGCGCGGCGCGTCAGACACGCCGCAAGACTACGACCGACCGCGACTCGACGACCACCTCGGCGCCCGGCGTGAGCCGTTCGCATTCGCAGCGGCCCGTCGCGAGCTCGACCTCCCAGCGCGTGCCGAAGCGCCGAGCGGGCAGGCGGAACGGGATGTCCTCGAAGTGCGCGTTGAAGAGCAACAGGAACGAATCGTCGCGCAGCTCCTCCCCACGCCGCGCCTCCGCCTGCACCTCGTCGCCGTTCAGGAACACGCCGATCGCGCGCGCCTCGCCGTTCTCCCAGTCGCGCCGCGTCATGCGCCTGCCGTCGGGCCGCATCCACCACACGTCCGGCAGGCGCTCGCCCTTGCCCTGGAAGAACACGCGCCGGCGGAACACGAGATGCGCGCGGCGCAGCTCGATCAGCCGCCGAGTGAAGCCGAGCAGATCGCGGTCGACGGCGCTCCAGTCGAGCCACGAGATCTCGTTGTCCTGGCACCACGCGTTGTTGTTGCCACCCTGTGAGCGGCCGTACTCGTCGCCGCCGAGCAGCATCGGCACCCCCTGCGACAGCAGCAGCGTCGTCAGGAAGTTGCGCTGTTGGCGCGCGCGCAATGCTTCGATCGCCGGGTCGTCGGTCGGCCCCTCCGCGCCCGAGTTCCACGAGCGGTTGTCATCGGTGCCGTCGTGGTTGTCCTCGCGGTTCGCCTCGTTGTGCTTCTCGTTGTACGAGACGAGGTCGCGCAGCGTGAAGCCGTCGTGCGCTGTGATGAAGTTCACCGACGCAAACGGCTGACGGCCGTCGGACTCGTAGAGGTCGGCGGAGCCGCCGAACCGTGACGCGAAGTCGGCGACCGATGCCTGCCCGCGCCAGAAGTCGCGCATCGTGTCGCGGTAGATGCCGTTCCACTCCGACCAGAGGACCGGAAAGTTGCCGACCTGGTAGCCGCCGGGACCGACGTCCCACGGCTCGGCGATCAGCTTCACCTGGGACAGGATCGGGTCCTGGTGGATGATGTCGAAGAACGCTGAGAGGCGGTCGACGTCGTAGAGCTCGCGTGCAAGCGCCGAGGCAAGGTCGAAACGGAAGCCGTCGACGTGGCACTCGATGACGAAGTACCGCAGCGAGTCCATGATCAGCCTCAGCACGCTCGGGTGCACCGGGTTCAGCGTGTTGCCAGTGCCCGTGTAGTCCATGTAGAAGCGCGGGTTGTCCGGCACGAGCCGGTAGTACGACTGATTGTCGACGCCCTTCAGGCTGAGCATCGGCCCGAGGTGGTTGCCTTCGGCCGTGTGGTTGTAGACGACGTCGAGGATCACCTCGATGCCTGCGCGGTGCAGCGCCTTCACCATGCCCTTGAACTCGCGCACCTGGTCGCCGGTCGCCGAGTACTCGGAGTGCGGCGCGAGGTAGCCGATCGTCGAGTAGCCCCAGTAGTTCGTCAGTCCGCGGTCGTGCAGGAAGCCCTCGTCGATGATGTGGTGCACCGGCAAGAGCTCGACGGCCGTGACGCCGAGGCCCTGCAGGTAGTCGACCGCAGCCGGGCTCGCGAGCCCGCCGTACGAGCCGCGCAGGTCCTCGCGCACACCCTCCATGCGCTTCGTGAAACCCTTGACGTGCACCTCGTAGATGACCGTCTCGTTCCACCGCGTGCGTGGGCGCGTCCATTCGTCGTCCTCCCAGTCGAAGGACGGATCGATGACGATGCTCTTCGGGACCGCCGGCGCGGAGTCGCTGTCGTCCGGCGTCAGGTCGTCGTCCTCGCCGCCGGTCGGCTTGTACGGCAGGACATTGGCGGCGTCCCACTGCACCGCGCCGTCGATCGCCTTCGCGTACGGGTCGATCAGCAGCTTCGCCGGGTTGAAGCGCTTGCCCGTCGCGGGATCGTAGGGGCCGTGAACGCGGTAGCCGTAGCGCTGGCCCGGACCGACCCCCGGCACGAAGCAGTGCCAGTTGAACGCCGTGACCTCCTTCACCTCGAGGCGCTCCTCGGTGCCGTCGGCCGCGAACAGGCACAGCTCGACGCGCTCGGCGTTCTCGCTGAACAGCGAGAAGTTCGTCCCTTCGCCGTTCCACACCGGCCCGAGCGGGAACGGATCCCCCGGCCACACGACCCTGCTCATGCGATGCTCCCCGCGTGATCGGCGAGGAACTGAAGCGGCTCGGCACGTGGGAAGAGCGTCACCGGCGCCTCGTTGCGCGCTTGCTGCTCGTGCTGGCACTCACGCTCGTGATCGACGCCATTGGCAGCGTGATCATCTGGTTCACCGAGAACGGCGTGAAGAACGGCGACATCCACACGTTCGGTGACGCCGTGTTCTTCACGACGGTGCAGCTGCTGACGGTGTCGTCGCAGATCAAGAATCCGTTGACGGTCGGTGGGCGCATCGTCGATGTGTTCCTCGAGCTGTGGGCGGTAGTCGCGGTCGCCGGGTCTGCCGGCGCGATCGCGACGTTCTTCCAGAGCGGCGACAGCTAGCTCGCTTCGTCGACGGGGCGAAGCCACAGCACCGCGAGCGGCGGCAGCGTGAGCTCGAGCGAGTAGGGCTGGTCGTTCCAGGCGCGCTTGTCGGCGGTCACGTTCCCCATGTTGCCCTGTCCGGAGCCCCCGTAGTACGAGGAGTCGGTGTTGACGCACTCCAGCCATTCGCCGCCCTGCGGCACGCCGAGCCGGTAGCTCTCGCGCAGCAGCGGGGACAGGTTCGCGACGCAGACGACCGGCGCGCCGTCGGGATCC
>DASZBP010000103.1:0-13739 GCA_035943915.1 Gaiellaceae bacterium
CCCGGACGACGAGGTCTGCGTAGCGATCGAGGCGGTCTGTCATGGCAAGAAGATAGAGGAATCTCTATTACGTGTCGAGGGCAACATCGTTCCAATCTCCCTCGCCGCACAGCCACGCGAGGGCGTGATGACGCTCGGCCGCGATGCCGTGCGCTTTGGCGCGCTCGTCGGCTGCGAGGTGGCGGTAGATCTTGCCGTAGGCACGGAAGTCGCCGCGGAGGGGAGGCGGCAGGAGCCCGCGCTCGTGCCCTCGCACGGCGGCCGCGGCGACGGCCTGGTCGAGCGACGCGAAGCGGTCGGGAAGGTCGGGGGCGCCCTCGTCCATCAGGTCGGCAGTGCGGGCGCGCCAGTGCCAGAGCCGCGCGGTCGCGCGCTCGCGCTTGAGCTCGTCGTCCGCGCGGAGCCGGCCGTCTGCGAGTGCCGCGCCGAGCGCGTCCTCGTCGAAGGGCTCGTCATACGGCGGCATCTCGGTGAGCTGCAGCGCCCAGAGCAGCGCGCCGCGCGCCTCGCCTTCGACGGCTTCGCATTGCTCGGCGACTTCGCGTTGCTTGCGCATGGGGAGGGATTGTCACGGAGTCGGCGCAATGCCGTCGGAGGGTCGGAGTACGGTGGTCCGCCCATGGCGAAGACGGCCCCGATCCATCACGTCTGCACCGAGTGCGGCACGACTTCGCTGCGTCCGCTCGGCCGCTGTCCGGGCTGCGGCGCGTTCGGGACGATGCACGTCGAGATGCCCGCAAAGCCGGCCTCGTCGCGCGGGCCGGTTCGCACGCCGCTCCGCCTCGTCGAGGTCGTCGCCGAGGAGTCGGAACGGATCTCGACCGGAGTCCCCGAGCTCGATCGCGTGCTCGGCGGAGGCCTCGTGCCCGCATCGCTCGTCCTCGTGGGCGGCGAGCCCGGCGTCGGCAAGTCGACGTTGCTGCTCTCCGCGCTCGGCGCGATCTCGCAAGACCGGCGCGCGCTGCTCGTCACCGGCGAGGAGTCGGTCGCGCAGGTGAAGCTGCGCGCGGCACGCCTTGGCGGCTGTGACGCGGTCGAGATCCTCGCGGAGACCGAGCTCGATGCCGTCTGCGAGACGCTGGAGCGCGAGCGGCCGGCGGTGTGCGTGATCGACTCCGTGCAGACGCTCTGGTCGCAGGAGATCGGGTCGGCCCCCGGCTCGGTGTCACAGGTGCGCGAGGCGGCGGCCAGGCTGCTGCGCGTCTCCAAGGAGAACGGCGTGGCGACCTTTCTCGTCGGGCACGTGACGAAGGATGGCTCGGTCGCCGGGCCGCGCGTGCTCGAGCACCTCGTGGACTGCGTGCTGCAGTTCGAGGGCGACCGCTACCAGGAGCATCGCGTGCTTCGGGCCGTGAAGAACCGCTTCGGCTCCACGAACGAGCTCGGCGTCTTCGAGATGACCGGCACCGGACTGCTCGGCGTCCCCGACCCGTCGGAGGTGTTCGGCAAGACCCACCCCGGCGAGGTCGGTGCAGCCGTCGCCTGCACGCTCGAGGGCACGCGCCCGCTGCTGCTCGAGATCCAGTCGCTGGTCGCCCCGACCGACCTCGCGATGCCGCGCCGAGTCGGCACCGGCGTCGACCCGAAGCGGCTCGCGATGATCGTCGCGGTGCTCTCGCGGCACGCGGGGCTCGGGCTCGGCTCGGCCGACGTCTTCGTCAACGTGGCCGGCGGCGTCCGCATCGACGAGCCGGGGGCCGACCTTGGGATCGCGCTCGCGATCGCCTCGGCCGCCAAGGGCGTCCCCGTCCGCGAGGGACATGCCGCCTTCGGCGAGATCGGCCTGACGGGCCGTCTGCGCCCCGCGACGCAGGTCGACCGCCGGGTCGAGGAATGCCGGAAGTTCGGCGTTTCGCTGGTTCTCGGGCCCGGCTCGGAGACGATCCGGCAGGCGCTGGGCCGCGGGCTTACCGAATCCGCGAAGTAGCAGGGATTTTCGCGAAAAATGGCGTTTTTGCAGGGTTTCTGCTACTCTGCAGTCCCAGCCGGTGAGGCTTTCGAGCCCGCCGGCACTTTCGCGACTACGGACGGAAAGAGGCGCACTTGTACAAGGTCGGCGACAAGGTGGTGTATCCCCACCACGGTGCTGGGACGGTCGTCAAGCGTGAGAAGAAGGAAGTGCTCGGCGAGAAGCGCGAGTACCTGACGATCAAGATCCTGCACAACGACATGACGGTGAACGTGCCCGCAGAGAACGCCGAGCTTGTCGGCCTGCGGAAGGTCATTGACGAGGAGGCCGTCAAGAAGGTCGTCAAGTTCCTGACCTCCGGCGGGACCGAGATGCCGAAGAACTGGAACCGCCGCTTCAAGCACAACCGGGACAAGATGAAGACCGGCGACATCTTCGAGCTGGCGGAAGTCGTGCGGAACCTCGCGCTCCGCGACGGCGAGAAGGGCCTCTCGACCGGCGAGAAGCAGATGTACGTCAAGGCGAAGAAGATTCTCGCGTCGGAGCTCATGTACGCGAAGAACATGAGCGAGGACGACGCGCTGGCGTGGCTCGAGGAGACCCTCACCGAGGGCGCGAAGCCGAAGGCTCCCAAGCCTGCCGCCGCCGCCAAGAAGACGACGACGACTGCTGCCGCGAAGAAGCCCGCTGCTGCTGCCAAGAAGACGACGTCGGCTGCTGCGAAGAAGCCGGCGACGAAGAAAACAGCCGCGGCTCGTTAGTGAGTGTCTGGGCCGTGCTCGTCGCCGCAGGGCGGGGGGAGCGGCTCGGAGAGGACCGGCCGAAGGCGTTCGTTCGCCTCGGCGAGCTTCCTCTGCTCGCAGAGCCGCTTCGCCGTCTCGACGAGAGCGAGTGGATCGACGCGGTCGTGCTCGTCGCGCCGCCCGAGTGGGAGGAGCCGGCGATCCTGCTCGCGGAGGAGATCGGCGCGTCGAAGGTGTCGGCGTGCGTCACCGGAGGCGCGACGCGCACCGAGTCGGTCCGCGCGGGCGTCGGCGACGTCCCGGATGACGTCGCGGTGATCCTCGTGCACGACGCGGCGCGCCCATTGTTGCCGCCCGAGATCGTGCCGCGTCTGCTCGACGCGCTCGGCGAGGGGTTCGACGGCGCCCTTCCTGGCCTGCCGCTCGCCGACACGGTGAAGCGCGTGTCCGACGGCGCGGTGCTCGAGACGCTGTCGCGCAAAGAGCTCGTCGCGGTGCAGACACCGCAGGCGTTCGTCGCGCCCGTGCTGCGCGCGGCGTTGGCGCGTGGCGAAGAGGGGACCGACTGCGCGTCGCTCGTCGAAGCTTCGGGCGGCCGCGTCAAGGTCGTCGAGGGCGACGAGCGTCTGCTGAAGATCACGACGCGTGCGGATCTCGACCGGGTGGCGTCGTGGCTGTAGAGGCGATCGTCTTCGACATTGGCGAGACGCTGGTCGACGAGACGCACGCCTGGCAGCTCGCCGCGGAGACCGTCGGCGTGCCGCCGTTCACGGTGATGGGTGTGCTCGGCGGGCTTGCGGCACGCGGCGAGCACCACACGCGCGTGTGGGAGGTTCTCGGTGTGCCGCCGCCGCGCGCGCGGTTCGCCGTTGGCGACTTCTATCCGGATGCGCTGCCGTGCCTTGAGCGACTCCGCGGGTCGTTCCGCGTCGGCGCCGTCGGCAACACGGGTGTTGAGACCGAGGCGTTGCTCGAGCCGTACGTCGACTTCGTCGGCTCGTCGATGCGCTGGGGCGTCGAGAAGCCGTCGCCGGAGTTCTTCGCGCGGCTCGTCGACGAGACCGGCGTCGCGCCTGAGAAGATCGCGTACGTGGGCGACCGCGTCGACAACGACATTGTTCCCGTCCTCGCGGCGGGCATGGTCGCCGTGCACATCCGCCGCGGGCCGTGGGGTTTTTTGCACGACGCGCCGGCCGCCGCGGTGGGGATCCGGTCGCTCGACGAGCTGCCGGCGGTGCTGCTGTGACGTTCCGCGTCGGCATTGGCGTTGACGCGCACGCGCTCGAAGCCGGTGTGCCGCTCGTGCTCGGCGGTGTCGAGATCGAGCATCCGACCGGGCTCGCCGGCCACTCCGACGGCGACGTGCTCGCGCACGTGCTGATCGACGCGGTGCTCGGCGCCGCCGGGCTCGGCGACATCGGCGCGCTGTTCCCGTCCGGCGACGAGCGCTACAAGGGTGCGTCGTCGCTCGACCTGCTGCGTGACGCGTACCGGCAGGTGCGCGAGGCGGGGTGGACGCTCGTCAACGCGGACTGCGTGCTGATCGGCGAGGAGCCGCGGATCGCGCCGTACCGCGAGCAGATGCGCGCTGCGCTTTCCGCTGCGGTCGACGGCGCAGAGGTGAACGTGCGCGCGACGACGACGGATCATCTCGGCTTCACGGGGCGCAAGGAAGGCCTCGCCGCGCAGGCGGTCGCGCTGCTTGAGCGCTAAGGACCTCCGCACCGTCGATCCCGAGCCGTTCGACTCCCGGCTCGAGGGTTACGCGTACATCCCGCGCATGCTCGACAAGGCGCGCGCGACGCGTGCCGGGACGAACGGGCGCTACCTGTTCGGCTGCCCGGTCGACCACACGTGCATGGCGCGGCTCGGCATCGCGCCCGAGCTCGTGCTCGAGCTCGCCGGCGCGCACGACGACGATCACGACGTGCTCGCGGCGCTGAAGGCGCACGGCATCCCCTCGGCCGAGGAAGCGTGGTTCGACGGGCAGGCGGTCGAGGACGAGGTGCAGGAGACCTATCTGCGTGTGCGCAACGTCGACGATCTCGAAGGCGGCGTGTTCGCGGGGAGCGAGCACGTCGCGCGCGTCACGGTCGAGATCGTCGAAGGCAATCAGGACTGGCACGCGCACGAGACCGAGGAGGTCGTCGCGGTGCTGCAGGGCTCGGCGACGTTCTACCTCGGCAAGCAGCAGGCGCGCACCATCCGCGCGCGCCAGGTCGTGCGCATCCCCGCGGGCATCTCGCACCGCTGCGTCGCGCACGAGTCGCTCAGCGCTGTCGCCGCGCGCGCGGAATGAGGTTCATCCCCGGCACGGAGATCGATCCGGAGACGATCGACCTCGGGCAGATCTGGCCGAGGTTCCTGCTGCACGACGCGATCTCCAACCGCTACTGGCCGCGGCTGTATGACGACTTCCCCGAGTACCAGTTCGTGCTCGAGGAAGACGGGCGCATCATCGGCGAGGGCAACTGCGTACCTGTGAGGGGAATGCCGTTGCAGTGGCGCGACGCGATCCGCAACGCGTGGGAGGACGACGGCGAGCCCGACCGTGTGAGCGCGCTCGCGATCATGATCGCCGCCGACCAGCGGGGACGCGGGCTCAGCGAGGTGATGCTCGCGCACATGAAGGAAGTCGCGGCCGGCCCGCTCTTCGCGCCGGTGCGGCCGACACTGAAGGCGCGCTATCCACTGACGCCTATCAGCCAGTACGCGGAGTGGCGGCGCGACGACGGCTCGCACATCGATCCGTGGCTGCGCGTGCACGAGCGCGTCGGCGGCCGCATCCTCGGCCCCGCGGAAGCGGCGATGGTGATCGAAGGCGACCGTGCGGAGTGGGAGGAGTGGACCGGGATGGCGTTCCCTGCGTCCGGCGACTACGTCGTGCCCGAGGCGCTCGTGCCGGTTCGCTTCGAGCACGGTCGCGGGATCTACCGCGAGCCCTGCGTCTGGGTGGAGCACCCGGCTACCCTGTAGGCATGAGCGAGAAGGCGATCCTCGCGGGCGGCTGCTTCTGGGGCATGCAGGACCTGTTCCGGCGCCAGCCCGGCGTCCTCTCGACGCGCGTCGGCTACAGCGGGGGCGACGTCGACAACGCGACGTACCGCAACCACGGGACGCATGCGGAGGCGATCGAAGTCGTCTTCGATCCTGAGCAGACGTCGTTCCGTGAGGTGCTCGAGTTCTTCTTCCAGGTGCACGACCCGACGACGGTGAACCGGCAGGGGAACGACGTCGGCATGAGCTACCGCTCGGCGATCTTCTATCTCGACGACGAGCAGCGCCGCGTCGCGGAGGAGACGATCGCGGACGTCGACGCGTCGCGGATCTGGCCCGGCAGGGTCGTCACCGAGGTCGCGCCGGCCGGGCCGTTCTGGGAAGCGGAGCCGGAGCATCAGGATTATCTCGAGCGGTACCCGAACGGCTACACGTGCCACTGGGCGCGACCGAACTGGGTGCTGCCGAAGACGAGTGCCGCGCGCTAACCCGGCAGCGCCGCGCGACCGTCTGCGAGCACTACCAGCCCATCGCGCGCGAGCGACAGCAGCGCGTCTCCGTCCGTCGACTGCTCGCCTGCCGCAACGGCGCGCAGTGCGACCGCGCGCCGCTGGCGGAACGATCCTTCGAAGCGGCTCTGCTTCCGCGCGGGCTCGTAGCGCTTGCCGCGTGACGGGCAGGCCTCTGCGATCGGGCACTCGCCGCAGCGCGGAATGCGTGCCAAGCAGATCGTCGCGCCTAGGTCGAACAGCGCCTGCGCGCAGCTGCCGTCGAAGGTCTCGCCGGTCCGCTCCCGGATACGGCGGATGTTCACGTCGACCGGAAGCACGTCGCGTCCGAACGCGAAGTTGCCGACCGCGGCAGCGGTGTAGGGGCCGACGCCCGGCAGCTCCGCGAGGTCGTCGGGCCAGCCGCGCTCCGCGACGACGCGCGCTGCGCGGTGCAGGTTGACAGCGCGGCGGTTGTAGCCCAGTCCCTGCCATTCGACGATCACATCCGCCGGAGACGCCGCCGCCAGCGCGTCGATCGTCGGCCATCGCTCGAGCCACGCGTGCCAGCGGGGGATGACGCGGTCGACCTGCGTCTGCTGGAGCATGATCTCGCTGACGAGAATCGCGTACGGGTTCGTCGTTCGGCGCCACGGCAGGTCGCGCCCGTTTGCCAGATACCAAGCCAGTAGCTCGCGCTTCACGCCGGCAAGCCTAGAAGGCGCTGCGGCTCCCGCCGCCTGGGTGGCGGCGGGAGCCAGGGGCTCGCTAGGCGACCGACGGAGCCGGCATCGTCGCGACGTGATCGTCGGCAACGTCGGAGCTCAGGTACGGCGAGGCCTTTCTGAAGCCCCAGACGAGGCAGTACACGCCGAGGAAGAGCTCCCAGGCGGCCTCCGGAAGCGTCGCCGGGCCCTTGTACGTGTTGCTCGCGGGGTTGCCGACGATCATCGTGATCGTCCCGGAGATGATGATCAGCGGCCCGCCGATGAGACCGAGCCACGTCCAGGCTCTCGGCACCAGTTGCGTGCGGTACATCATGTAGCCGAGGATCAGTCCGTTCCCCCAGCCGACGATCCAGCCGGGGCCGAGCAGGAACGTCCAGTCCTTGATCGCCGCGAGCGAATAGGCGACGGTGCCTTCGTTGCCACCGGCGGACTCTCTGTGCAGCGTGACGATTCCGAGCATGGCGACGATGCCGACGAGGATGAACGCGCACTCGAACACGCGTGCCGTGACGTAGCCGATCGAAAGCTCTTCGCTGTAGCGGCGCATGATCGGGACGATCACGACTGCTGTGCCGATGTTCGACAGGATCAGCAGTAGCTCGAGAAATGCGCCGAACAGGATCCGCTTGTCATGGCCGCCGCCGGCGATGTAGCCAACGGGATTGCGCAACGCCGGTTCATACAGCCACAGCGCGGGAATCGACGTGATGAACGTAATCAGGTAGAGCGCGCCGAACCACCGCGCGCGCTTCTGGTCGAGGGACATGTGCCTACCCCTTCCTCGGAGACCTCTGCGGGTTGATTCCCGCTCCACGTTGGTCGGTGGACTTCGAACACTACGACTCGCTGCGGCGCCAAGCCATGGGTCGGTCGAAACAGTAGGGTCGGCAGATGAGCCAGCGACTCCCGCGAGTTCTTCTGCACGCCGAAGGACTCGTTGTTGCGGTCGCGGCGATCGCTCTGTATTTCCACGCCGGGCACCCGTGGTGGCTCCTTGTCGCGGTCGTGCTCGCACCCGACGTGTCGATGGTCGCGTACCTCGCCGGCCCGAATGCCGGATCAGCCGCATACGACGTTGCGCACACCTACGCGTTCCCGGTCGCGCTCACAGCGATCGGGCTGATCGGCGACGTCGACACCGCGGCTGCACTCGGCTTGATCTGGCTCACGCACATCGGCATCGATCGCGCCCTCGGCTACGGACTCAAGTACCCGACCGGCTTCAAGGACACGCACCTCCAGCGCGTGTGACCGGCGGTTTGACGCGAGCAACCCGCGCGGCTACCTTGCACCGACCGGCGACGTTTTGAGAGGAGGGGTGACTTTTCGATGACTGTTCGTTCCGCAACGCCCCTCGACGTCGCCTGAGCACGCCAGCGGAACGCACCCTCGTGTAGTCCGATCGCTCCGTTCGCGGCGGCGTTGTCATGCCATTGCGACAAGGAGAGTGCATTGCACGGATTGCTCGACCGGGCGCACACGATGCGCCTGTACACGATGGACGCGTGGGTCTCCGACCCGGCGGTGCTGACCGACGAGCCATTGCTGCGCACGGCGCTTCACGCGGGTGCGCAGATCGGCGGCGCCACGGTGCTCGGCGAAGAGTTCCACATCTTCGGCAACGGCGCGGTGACGGGTGTGCTCGTGCTCGCGCAGTCACATCTGAGCATCCACACCTGGCCCGAGCTCGCGCTTGCGAACGTCGACCTGCTCTCGTACGGGGACGTTCGCGGCGGCGACGTGCTCGGCGAGATCCGGACGCGGCTCGGCGTCGAGCGCTCGACAATCACCTGCGTCCCTCGTGCCGTTGCCTGACGCAGTCGTCGATGAGGTCGCGCGAGCCGTCGGACTGGCCGAAGGCGCGCGCGGCGTCGAAGCGGTCATCGCGGCCTTGGCTCGGCTCGAGCCGGTGTCCGTTCGCCTGCTCGGCCGCGCGGCGGATCTTCCGACCCCGATCGTCGCGGCTGTCTGCGGCGAGCTTCGCCAGCGCGGCGTGGTGTCCCAGGAACGCCCGGTTCAGTTCACCGTCGAGGGGCGCCGGCGCTTCGCGTCGGCGGCCGCAGTCGTCGAGACGTCCTGCCCGACGTGCGGCGGCCGCGGCGTCGCGCTTTCGCCGGAGGTCGCACGACTGCGCCGTGGACTTGCAGCAGTCAGCGATGCTGCACCCGAGCCTCGGGTCGAGCTCGACCAGTGCCACTCGACGCCGAAGACGAAGCTGCGGCGCGTCCTCGCGATGCACGCTGCCGACGCGATCAACGGACGGCGCATCCTGCTCCTGGGAGACGACGATCTGATCTCGATCGCTCTTCTGCGCTTCGTCCGGCAGTTCGGCGGCCGGATTGCGCAGCTGGTCGTCGCCGACATCGACGAGCGCCTGCTCGAGTTCATCTCCCGCGAGCTCAGCGACGCTCCGTTTCCATTAGAGTGCGTGCCCTGGGATGTGCGTGAGCCGCGAACCGGCTCGTTCGACACGGTCGTGACCGACCCGCCGTACACCGCCGCGGGCGCGCGGCTCTTCATCACGCGTGCCGTCGAGAATCTGGCCGGTCCCGGCTCGCAGATCTTCTTCTCGTTCGGCTCGCGCCGGCCCGGTGTGCAGGCAGACGTCCAGCGCGCAGTCGTCGAAGCCGGTCTCGAGATCCGCTCGCTCACGCGCGACTTCAACGACTACGTCGGCGCCGGCGTCATCGGCGGCACCAGTCACCTGTACCACCTGATCAAGGCGCCGCCGGCGTCGTTCTCGACCGGCGCGCTCTACACGGCAAGCGCGTAGGCACTCATGACGCGGTCGCCGGCGAGCAAGGAGTCAACAAGCCTCCGGCGACCGCTCACGAGTGTCGGCCTAACGCCTTTGGAGAATCGCTGACGTGCGTCCGGCTACGCAGGCGAGTGCGCGATTACGGAAGCGGCGGACGGCATTACTGCCGTGCGTAGTCGATGCGCCACAACGTCTCCCAATCGCCGGCCGCCCGCGCGCGCTGCCACAGCCACGTGAAGCGGTCAGGCTCGATCTCGCAGAAGACCATCCGCTGGGTGACGACCGACCGCTCGACGACGAACTGGCGCGTGAGGATGACGTCGTCCGCGACTCGGCCGCCGCGGAAGTCGAGGTACGCGCCGGTGTCGTCGACCCACGTCTGCTTCCAGCAGCCCTCCCGCTCGTCGTACACGGTGACGCTGAGCCCGTTGAAGTCGACGGCCGGCATCGTGGCGAACCGCTCGACGACGACGTGGCCGTTGAGCTCCTTGGTGATCGTGTTCGTCGCCGCGCCGGGGCCGTCGTCGTTCTCCCAGGTGCCTTCCCACGTGCCGACCCAGAAGTCGAAGTCGTTCATGCGCTCTGCGTTGCCAGGTTCAGGTCGCGGCACACGGCTACCGTCGCCTCGACGAACGAGGCCACCGACGGGTCGAGCGCGCGGTCGCTGTTCCACACGAGCAGCACGACTCTCGGCTCGATCGCGTCCACGGGATCGAGCGGAAGCACCGTGATTTCGTCGTCCGTCTCGTCCACGGAGAAGCGCGGGACGATCGCGTAGCAGGTGCCGTTCCGAACCAGCGACTGGATCGTGCTGTTCACATCCGAGCGCGCGACGTAGCGTGGGCTCAGACTACGAACCTCGAGATGTTGCGCGACGCGCGGCCGGCTCGCCGAGTGCCCGACGAATGGCAGTTGCGCCGCTTCGCGGAGCGTGAGCGGGTTGCCGGCGAGCGCGATGTCCGACTGTGCCTGCGCCAGGACGACGTAGTGGTCCTCGAACAGCTCGACTGCATCGAGCGGCCCGGCGGGCAGCGGCCCTTCGCTGAACGCGGCATCCAGCTCGCCTTCGACGAGCTGGTCGATCAATCCGACCTCGGTGGTGCGCTCGACGAGGTCGACGCTGACCCCGTCCCCGATCGCATGGAGCACGCGGGCGACGATGCGCGAGCTGATCATCTGGAACGAGCCGACACGCAGTGAGCGACGGCTCGGGTCGTCGGAAAGATCCGCTTCGGCGGCGCGCACGCGCGCGAGGATGATCTTCGCGTGCGCGTAGAGGATCTGACCTTCCGGAGTCAGCGCGACCGGCTTCGTCCCGCGCGTCCGGTCGAAGAGGCGCTTGCCGACGATGTTCTCGAGCGCAGCGATCTGGTGACTCACCGCCGACTGCACGTACCCGAGACGGTCGCCGGCCGAGCTGAACGAGCCCTCCTCCGCAACGGCCTCGATTGCGAAGAGGTGCCGCAACTCGATGCGCAACCAGCGTTCAAGCGTCATGGTTCGCATCCGGCGCCGGCTCGTACTGGATGTAGCGGCGGATCTCCTTCGACATCTCGACCGACTCGAGCCGCGCGACGAGATGCAGCGCCATGTCGATGCCCGCGGACACGCCTGCCGACGTCACGACCATGCCTTCGTCGACGAAGCGGACCGACTCGTCGACGTCGATGCCGAATCCGCGTAGGCGCTCGACCGCGCTCCAATGCGTCGCCGCGCGCTTGCCGGCCAGAAGACCCGCCGTCGCGTAGAGGATCGCGCCGTTGCACACGCTCGTCATGAGCGTCCCGGCGCCCGCGAAGTCGCGCAAGCGCTCGATGAACGCCGCGTCATCCTGCACATCGCCGATGCTGCCGCCCGGCACGACGAGCAAGTCGAGCTTGCCGGCATCGTCCCACGTCACGTCAGCCACGACCTTCAGCCCGTGTGAGCACGTGATCAGGTCGCGGTCGGCGATCGTGCGGACGCGGATGTCGCGCTCGCTCGCGCGCGCCCATGCCGTGAGCACCTCGTACGGGCCGGCGAAGTCGAGCTCTTCGGCGCGCTCGTAGAGCGCGATGCCAATCTCGAATGTGTGCACTACACGCCCACCATCGCGCTTCGCCGCTCGAGCAGGATCACGTCCTGCCAGTCGCCGTTCAGCCGGCCGATTCGGCTGCGCACGCCGACGACGCGGAAGCCGAGCTTCATGTGCAGGCCGAGGCTTGGCATGTTCGTCTGCAGGATCCGGGCCTCGAGCGTCCACAGCCCCGCGCGCTCGGACGACTCGATCAGGTGCTCCAGGAGCCGGCGCCCTGCTCCCTGGCGGTGATACGCCGGGTCGACGTACACGCTCGACTCCGCGACACCCGAGCTCGCGGTCCGATGCGGAAACGACAACGCCGACCAGCCGATGACCTGCTCACCATGCCGCGCGACCCAGCGATGGTCGGCGAGGTGCTGCGCGTTCCAGTCGTCCCAGTTCGGCGCCGCATCCTCGAGCGTCGCCTGGCCGCTCGCGATACCTGCCTCGAAGATCTCGCGGACACGCGCCCAGTCGCCGGCGTCCATGCGCGTGATCGTCGGAGCGGAGGCGAGCTTCACGCGGCGCGGCACGGGCGAGAGCATTCAACACCGCCTCGCGCGAAGTTATGAAGCTCGCTCATTGCGCAAGCGCTCGTTTGCAGCTGCAGCACCAAGACAGCTTGCCGGAGCGGGGCCGTCCGGAGGTATGAAGCTCCGCGATACCTTAATCGCGCATAATTAGGTCATGAATAATCGTGCTGATTGATAACTGCATCTCGAATCGTCAATCCGCATCTTAGAACATGGAGAGATTTCCGAGAATTTCTCGTGCAGTATCGCTCGCGTAACCCCCCAGTTCGCGAGCATAAGGAGGAATTCGAAGATGAAAGGTCGCGCTTTGCACGTAGCGCTACCGCTGTCGGTGCTCGGCCTGTCGTTGCTGGTGGCGGCGGTCTTCGTCGGCGTCGCGGGCTCGAGTGTGGGCAAGCAGCCGACCAGGGTGTCGGCAGCGATGGCCCACAAGGGAGGTGTCCTCCGGATCGACCAGTCCAGCACGGACTTCGACACGGTCGACCCGGGGCTGGCGTACGTCGCCAACGACTGGGCCATGCTGTTCAACACGCAGATGCTGCTCGTGAACTTCCCGGAGAAGAGCGGGCAGGCAGGCAGCGTCCTCTATCCGGAAGCGGCGACGTCGTTTCCGTCCGTCTCCAACGACGGCAAGACGTACGTGTTCCACCTTCGTCCGGGCTTGAAGTTCTCGGATGGGTCACCGGTCACTGCGACTGCGTTCCAGCGCGCATGGGAGCGGAACCTGAGCCCGAAGATGGGCTCGCCGTACGGCGTCAACGACGGTTTCCAGAGCGTGATCGTCGGCGGGACCGACTTCCTCGCAGGCAAGACGCAGCACATCGCCGGGATCACCGCGAAGGGGCTGACGCTGACGTTCCATCTGACGAAGCCGAACCCGACGTTCGTCTCGTACCTCAGCATGCAGTGGTTCGGTGCCGTGAAGCCGGACATGCCGTACACGACGACCGGTGTGAACGTCTACCCGTCCGCCGGGCCCTACTACATCACGAGCCGCGATCCGGGTCGCACGACGGTCATCAAGCGCAACCCGTACTACAAGGGCTCGCGTCCGTCGAACCCCGACCAGATCGTGTTCACGAGCAACACGGACCAAAACCAGTCGCTGCTCAAGACGAAGGCCGGCGAGACGGATCTCGACATGGGCACCGTCCCGGCGACCTCCGCCGCGAGTCTCGGCACGCCGAACCAGGGGCAGTTCCACGTCGGTCCGACGTCGTGCGTCATCTACGTGGCGTTGAACACGTCACGCGCGCCGACCAGCAGCCTCGCCGTTCGGCGGGCGTTGAACTACGGCATCGACCGGCCCGCGCTGCTTCGCCTGCTCGGCAAGTACGCCGGCGCGCGAACCGACCAGATCCTGGCTCCCGGCATCCCGGGCTACAAGCCGTACAAGATCTACGCCTTCTCCGGTGCGAACGTGGCAAAGGCGAAGCAGGTCGGTGGTAGCGCTCTTGCAAATGCAGGCGCATTGAACGTCCTCCACACGACGAGCCCGAACGGCGTTGCCAGCGCGCAGCAGAT
>DASZBP010000104.1:0-22107 GCA_035943915.1 Gaiellaceae bacterium
TTCCTCTCCGCCGTCGCCGCACTCGACAAGATCACCGACCTGCTCGACGAGACGCCCGAGGTGCAGGACGCCGACGGCGCGCTCGACCTCGACCGGATCGCCGGCCGCGTCGCCTTCGAGAACGTCCGCTTCGCGTACGGCCGTGGGCCGGAAGTGCTGCACGGCATCGACCTCGACATCCCGGCCGGCACGACGGTCGCGCTGGTCGGGCACACGGGTGCCGGCAAGTCGACGATCGCGAAGCTGATCGCGCGCTTCTACGACCCGACCGAGGGCCGGATCACGATCGACGGCAGCGACCTGCGCGACGTGCGCCAGGACTCTCTGCGCCGGCAGCTCGGTGTCGTGCCGCAGGAGGGTTTCCTCTTCGCAGGCACGGTCGCGGAGAACATCGCGTTCGGCAACCGCTCGGCGGGCCGCGAGGAGATCGTCGCGGCCGCGCGTGCGGTGGGCGCAGACGACTTCATCGACCGGCTCGAAGATGGCTACGAGACGCAGCTCGGGGAGCGTGGCTCACGGCTTTCGCTCGGCCAGCGTCAGCTCGTCGCATTCGCACGCGCGCTGCTCGCCGACCCCCGCATCCTCATCCTCGACGAGGCGACGAGCTCGGTCGACATCGGCACCGAGCGCAAGATCGAGCAGGCGCTCCGCCGGCTGTTGCACGGGCGGACGGCGTTCATCATCGCGCACCGCCTGTCGACGATTCGCGACGCCGACCTGATCGTCGTACTCGAGCACGGCGTCGTCGTCGAGCAGGGCACGCATGACGAGCTGCTCGCCGCGCACGGGCTGTACCGCAGCCTGTACGGCGACTGGGCCGAGACCGCGGCGTGAGCGCTCATGCTCGCGGCGAGCGAGCACACGTATGCCAGGCGGTCTAGCCGCGGATCAGATGTTCGAGCCGGTGTGCACCGGCAGCGACCCGGCGACCTTGTCGTGCCAGGTCTGCTTCTTCGGGTCCCAAAGCATCCAGAGGTAGCCGATCAGGATCACGACGGCGGAGACGTACGACATGGCCCAGCGACCCAGCGCGCGCCCGTAGCCGATCGAGCCGCCGCCGTTGATGTCGACGACGGTGATGCCGAGCGCCGCGTTGCCGGGCGTGCGGCCCGTCGATCCGTGGAACCAGGTGAAGTAGACGGCGGCGACGACGAAGCCGAGCAGCGTGCCGAGCCCGGTGCCGAGCGCGTAGCGCAGAATCGTGCTGACGATTCCGACGAGGATCCCGTCGATCAGGGACGCGCCGAACCGGCGCCAAAAACCTGCCGGGGCGCCGTGGCCCGTCCTGGGCTCCTCGGGAGGCGGCGGAGGCATCGGCGTCATCGACGTTGCGGATTCGTCCTGCATCGAGGGCGTATGGTCTCACATGTGTCGGACGATGCAAGCATCGACAAGGAGACCAAGGAGCGGATCGACCAGCCCGCCTCCGCGGAAGCGGAGCGCGAGACCCGGCTGACGCCCACCGAGGCGGTGGCTCAGATGCGTATCCGCGTCCCCGTCCGCGCGAACAAGACGCTGCGGACCGTCCTCGACCGCGTGAACAAGGACGACCAGCTGAAGGGCTGGTGGCACGTCGCGAACGTCAACGCCGTCGCGCGGATGGAGATCAACGACCACTCCTGGGTGCACATCCAGATCGTCACGAACATCGCGCTGAAGCTCCTGCGGCAGCTCACGAAGCACGGCGTCGAGCCGGCGATGGTCACCGACTACGGGATGAAGCGGGACGACGCAGAGGTGGTCGTCGTGCTCACTGCACTCACCCACTGCATCGGCATGGCGGTGCACCGGCACGGCCACGAGGATTTCAGCCTCTTCCTCGCTGAGCCAAAGCTGCGTCAACTGCTCGACGGCATCTACGAGGAGCCCGTCCTCACCGTCGTCTGCTCGGAGGTGCTGCAAGGGATCATCAGCCACCGCTCCGACGGCGAGCCGCTTACGCTGGAGGCCGGCATCCTGCGCGTCGCCGATGCGTTGGACATGGAGCAGGGGCGCTCGCGTATCGCATTCGAGCGTGGCCGCGTCGGCATCCATTCACTGTCCGCCGCTGCAATCGAAGAGGTCGAGATCACGGACGGCGAGGAGAAGCCGATCCGCATCTCGATCCGCATGAACAACTCGTCCGGGATCTACCAGGTCGACGGTTTGCTGAAGGCAAAGCTGCGCGGGTCGGGGCTCGAGCCGTACGTCGAAGTGATCGCGCACATCGACACCGAAGCGGAGAAACGACTCGTCCCGCTGTACCGCCTCGACCTCTGAGGCGAGGCTACAATGCGCCCGCCTTGCGGGGTCGTCTAACGGTAGGACTCTGGTCTCTGGCACCAGCTATCAAGGTTCGAATCCTTGCCCCGCAGCTTCGAGGAGCCCCGTTCACGGGGCTCTTTTCCGTTTACGGAGCGGCCGGCGTAGCGTTCCCGTAGGCAACGGTGAATCCGTTGGCCGTGAGCGGCGACGGCGTCGAGATCGGCTGGCCGCCCTGGTACATCACGAAGCGCGTCGCGGGCTGCGCAGTCGGCGCCGCGGCGAGGTTCGTGAACGTCACCGGTGTGAACGGAGGCAGCGGAATGACGCTCTGCGATGCGACGGAGAACGGCGCCTCCATGATCCATTCGACGGTGGTGTCGGCGCCCCCGTAGCTGAACTGTGCGTCGAAGGACTGTGCGTTCGTGCTGTCCTTGACGAGGAGATCCCACAGGCCGGCGGAGACCTCGGAGATTGCGACCGTGACTTCGTCACCGGCCGAGACCGACATCGGGATCGACATCGACGGCGCCGGATAGAGCTCGTACCACGGGAACGTCACGTTGCCGAACGCGGGACTGTACGTCTCGTCGACACCGGCCTGGATGATCGAGCTCGCGCCCGGTCCGAAGCCGTCGATGCCCGCCCACTCCGCGGCCGACATCTGCGCCGAGCCGCTGCCGGTGATCGCCGGGACGTTGAACGTCCCGCTGACCGACGTGAAGGGTCCCCCGGTGAGGCCGTAGCCGGACCAGTTCGTGCTCTTATCCGTCGGCGCGTCGGGCGCCGGCGCAACGCGCGCGTCCGCGACGGAGAGCGTGACCGACAGCGTCGTCGTGCGACCGCGCGCATCGGCGACCTGGAAGCTCAGCGGGAATTGCCCCGGCGTCGCCGGGACGCCCGTCAGCTGGCCGACGCCCGTAAGGGCAATGCCTTGCGGCAGCGTCCCGGACGCGAGCGTCCAGTTGTACGGAGACGTGCCACCCGTCGCGGTGAGCGTCGCCGTGTACGGAAGCCCGAGCGACGCGGACGGGATCCCGACGGTGGTCACGGCGAGCGGCGCCACAGGCGCAGGCTTCGGCGCGACAACCTTCGCGGCCTCGACGACGGTGATGTTCCCCACGTCGCTCCGCTTCAGCGTGTCGCTCGCGGTGACCGAGAAGTGCAGCGTGACGGAATGCTTGTAGCGGTTCGCGGCGATCGGAATACGCAGGCTCGCGTCGCCGCGGTGGCAGTCGATCGTGCGCAGCAGCTTCAGCGACGCGAATGCGAGACGCTGCCCGCGGAACGCGCAGCGCACGGCGTGCTCGACCTTGACGCGAACGACCACCGAGCCGCCCTTGCTGTTGACGATGTTCGGCGAGGCGACGAGCAGGTCGACGGTCGGCTTCGGCGTCGCGGCTGCGCCGGCGCCGGCAGTGGCGGCGCTGAGCATGCCAACGCCGACGAGCAACACCAAAATCGCGGTCAGCCGGGTCACGCGGGGCATGGTGCCAGGGTTTCCCGGCAGCGCAACCTAAGGGTTTTCCTCGACGTCAGCGCAACAGCGCCGACAGGGCAAGCGGAAGCTCGCGGACGACGTCGCTCTTCGCCACATGCCAGCACGCGCCGGCCTCGATCGCTGCACCGATCAGCTCGCTCGAGTCGACGTCGCTGATCACCAGCACGGGGATGCCGAGCGACCCGGTGATGAGCCGGGTCGCCTCTGCGCCGTTCATGCCCGGCATGGCGAGATCCATCGTCACGAGATCCGGCTTCAGGTCGTGCGCGAGCCGAACTGCCTCGCTGCCTTCCTGTGCTTCGCCGCACACGACAAAGCCCGCCTCCTCGACCGCGATCCGAAGGAGCACGCGAATAGCCGCATAGTCGTCCACGATCAGGACGGTCCGTGGGGCAGCACCCACGCGTGCAGTCAACACGACTCGCTATGTCGCATCGAGTGCGCGCGGGTCGTCCGGCTCGAGTCGCCAGGCGACGGCAAGGTGGTAGCCGAACGACGACACCCGTGCCGGCACGACCACGAATGCGGTGACGATCTCCGTCCCGTCGCGTCTGCGCAGCTTGCGCACGCCCTCGCGCCGGCTGTTCAGCTGAAGCAGCGAGCGGTCGAGGCCACCCGGCGTGAAGTCGCCGACGTCGCGGCGCATGAGCTCCTCCCGCGTGTACCCAAGCATGTCGGCCGCCGCACGGTTCACGGCGATGTAGCTGCCCTCCTCGTCGTAGACGAAGAGGCCGAGCCCTGCCCCGTCCACCGCGTCGGCCAGCAGCGACCCGAGGATCAGGTCCGGAACGTCACCACGGGCCATGGCTGTGAACGTACGCGGCTCAGCAGGCCCCGGCAAGCAACACCTGACACACACTTCTGGGTCGAATGGACTACCGTGCCTGCCCTGGACACGGGGGCTGACGGACTTCACATCGACGCGGAGCGCTTGCGGCGCCTGCAGGTCGTCACGGATGCGGCGCTCGCGCACCTCGACCTCGAGACGCTCCTGGGCGAGCTACTGCTGCGGACCCGGGAGGTGCTCCTGGTCGATACATGCGCGATCCTGCTGCACTAGCCCGGGACGGACGACCTGGTCGCACGCGCCGCCGTCGGCATCGAGGAAGAGGTCGAGCAGGGCGTGCGCATCCCGATCGGCCGCGGGTTCGCCGGCACGATCGCGGCCTCGCGGCAGCCAGTGATCCTGCCGGACGTCGACCACGCCCACGTGCTCAACCCGCTGCTGCGCGAGAAGGGCATCAAGTCGATGCTCGGCGTCCCGCTGCTCGTCCGCGGCGACATGCTGGGCGTCCTGCACGTCGGTTCGCTGACTCCCCGGGCCTTCAGCCCCGCGGACGTCGAGCTCCTGCAGCTCGTCGGCGACCGCGCCGCGCTCGCAATCGAGCACGCCCGACTCTACGAGGCCGAGCATCTTGCGCGCGTCCGCATCGAGAACGTGCAGAGGGTGACCGACGCGGCGCTCGCGCATCTCGAGGTCGACGAGCTTCTCGCGAAGCTCCTGCCGCGGATCCGCGAGATCCTTCGCGCCGATACGTGCGCCGTGCTGCTCCTCGACGTGGAGCGCAACGAGCTCGTGGCACGCGCGGCACTCGGCATCGAGGAAGAGGTCGAGCAGGGCGTCCGCATCCCGGTTGGCCGCGGGTTCGCCGGCAACGTGGTGGCGCAACGGCGCCCGATCATCCTCCCCGATCTCGACACGGCCACCGTCTGGAACCCGATCCTGCGCGAGAAGGGCATCAAGTCGATGGTGGGTGTGCCGCTGCTCGTCGGGGATGACGCGCTCGGCGTCCTGCACGTGGGCACCCTCTCGCCGCGCGTCTTCACGGTTGAGGACGTCGAGCTGCTCACGATCGTCGCAGAACGCGTCGCGCTGGCGATCGAGCGCGCCCGCGTGCACGAGGAGACGGTGATGCTCGACCAGCTGAAGCTCAACTTCGTGGCAGTCGCGTCACACGAGCTGCGCACACCCGCGACCGCCGTGTACGGGTCACTCGCGACGATCTTCGCGCGACCGGAGCTCGACCCGCAGATCCGCGACGAGCTGCTGCTGACCGCGTACCAGCAGTCCGATCGCTTGCGCCAGCTGCTCGAGCAGCTGCTCGACCTCTCACGCCTGGATGACAAGACGGTGCACGTGCGTCCGCGTCCGGTCGCGATCCACGCGGAGCTGCGCGAGATCGCGAGCCACATCGTTCCCCCGAGCACTCCGATCGAGTTGCGGATAGACGAGGCTCTCGCCGCGAACGTCGACCCACTGGTGCTCGAGCGGGTTGTGTCGAACCTGCTGACGAATGCGCTGCGCTACGGGACGCCGCCGCTCGTGCTCAGCGCGGAACAGCGAGACCGGCACCTGCGCGTCGCCGTCGAGGACCACGGCACCGGCGTGCCGGAAGAGCTCATCCCTCATCTGTTCGAGCGCTTCACACGCGGCACCGAGAACACCGGCACGGGCCTCGGGCTTGCGATCGCCCGAGCCTATGCGCGGGCGCATGGCGGCGACCTCGTCTACGAGACGGGCGAGGACGGCGCGCGGTTCGAGCTGATCGTCCCGCAGGACGTCATGCCGGCGTGACGCTGCCCGTCGCCACGTCGTAGACGAACCCGCCCGCGGCGATTCCCTCGACGTCGAATGCCTCGACGTCCTCGCGCACCGTGGTCGAGGCGTCGTCCGTGCCGCGACAGTCCGTGTGGCCGAGCACGAGCAGGCGGTCTACGCCGAGCCTGTCGTGCGCGACGGCGAGCGCGTTCCGCATCGCCGCGTCGACCCGCGCACCGGCATTGCGCAGGATGACCGCCTCACCCGGTTCGAGCCCGAAGATTCGCAAGGGGTCGATGCGCGCGTCCATGCACGTCAGAACGGCGAGATGCCGCGTCGGCATCGCGTCCACACCTGCGAGCGAGAACGAGCTCGTGTAGGCGTCAGCTGCTGCGAGTTCGTCGTCGAACACCGGCGACATGTTGCCTGGTCGACGCGGGATCGAAACTCAGCAGGCGGCTGCGGTCGACAACGGCGGGCGGAGCATCTCTCCGATCGCCTCTTCGAGCCGGTACAGCGGGAACGGCTTCACCAGGTAATCGGTCGGGTGGAGCGCCGCCGTCGATTCGTCCGGAGGGAAGATGCTCGTGAAGAGCACGGGCACGGCGGCAGAGTTGAGCCTGATCGCGAGGCGCATCCCCGTCGGCTCGCCGGGCTCGACCACCGCCGCGTCAATCGCACCGAGATCGACGTCGCCGCTCGTCCAGACCACAGGCGTGTGGCCAAGTCGGCGCACGACAAGCTGCAGCAAGGCGCTGATGTCGTCGTGCGGCTCGTAGATCAGGACTGCGGCCATCCCACAGGTAAGCATGCTCTCCGCCGGCAGTGAACACACCTTTTCCGTGGTATGAAGGTGGTATGAACCGGCACCGCATCCTCGTCGTCGACGACGACCCGGACATCCGACTGCTCGTGCGCTCGCTCCTCGAGCGCGCCGGGTACGACGTCCAGGAGGCGGAGGACGGCAAGGCCGCGCTCCGTGCGTTCTACGAGAATCCGCCGGCGCTCGTCCTGCTCGACGTGACGATGCCGGAGATGGACGGCTTCCAGACGCTCGAGCGCCTGCGCGATCTCTCCGACGTCCCGGTGATGATGCTCACCGCCCGCTCGCAGGAGCTTGAGAAGGTTCGCGGCCTCGCGGCCGGCGCCGACGACTACGTCGCGAAGCCCTTCGGGCGGCAAGAGCTGCTCGCGCGGGTCCAGGCGCTGCTTCGTCGAAGCGGCGGCAAGACCGAGGTGGTCGAGGCGTACGCCGACGAGCTCCTCGAGATCGACTACGCGCAGCGGAAAGTCGTCGTCGAGGGCCGCGAGGTCCAGCTGACGCCGCTCGAGTTCAAGCTTCTCTCCGCCTTCGTGCAGAACCCCGGCCAGGTGCTGTCCCGCGACCAGCTGCTCGAGATCGTGTGGGGCGACCCCTACGGCGTCTCCGGCGACCAGGTGAAGCTGTACGTCGGCTACCTGCGGAAGAAGCTGATGCCGGACTCGCCGGACGCCGCGCCGATCGAGACGGTGCGCGGCTTCGGCTACCGGTACGCCAAGAACTACGCCAAGAGCTGAGCGACGGTCTCTTCGAGCTCTTCGAAGCGGAAGGGCTTGAGCAGGTAGGCGTCCGCGCCCGCGTCGAGACCGCGCTGCCGGTCCGAGTCCTGCACACGCGCCGAGAGCAGCACCACCTTGACGTGCGCGAGCGCTTCGTCGTCGCGAAACGCCTGGACGACGTCGATCCCGCCCATGCGGGGCATCATCACGTCGAGGATCGCGACGGCCGGCGGATCGTCCCGAGCCGCCGCGAGCGCCGCGGCTCCGTCGCTCGCGGTGCGCACGTCGTAGCCGGCGCGCCTCAGACGCAGCGCGACGAGCGCGAGGATGTCGTCGTCGTCGTCGGCGCAAAGGATGACCGGCAGGTCGCTCATTGCAGCGCCGGGATCTCGACGACAAACGTCGCGCCCTTTCCCTCCTCGCTGGAGACACCGATGCGGCCGCCGTGCGCCTCGACGATCGCCCTGGAGATGTAGAGGCCGAGCCCCGTGCCCTGGATCTCGCGCTCGAGGGCGCTCTGCGAGCGGAAGAACCGCTGGAACAGCCGCTCGGTGTCCTCGGCGGAGATGCCGATGCCGGTGTCGCTCACGTCGATCCGCAGCATCGTCCCGACTCGCGTGAGCGCGACCTCGACGTCACCGCCCACCGGCGTGAACTTGATCGCGTTCGAGATCAGGTTGTCGAGGAGCTGTGACAGCCGCGCCGATTCGCCATGGACGAGCACGGGCCCGTCGCTGCGAAGCGTCAGCTCCACCCGCGCCTGCTCCGCACGCGGGCGCGCTTCGTCGATCGCCTGCGACACGAGCTGGTTGAGGTCGACCGGGTGCAGGTCGAGCAGCAGACGGCCGTCCTGCAGGCGCGCGGCGAAGAGGATGTCCGAGACGAGGTCGATCAGCCGCTCGGCGTTGCGCTCGATGATCTTCAGGTACTCCCGTCGCGCAGGGCTCTCCTCGTCCTCGCGCAGAAGCTCGACGTAGCCGGTGATCGACGTGAGCGGCGTGCGAAGCTCGTGGGACACGCTCGAGACGAACTCGTCCTTCAGCTTGTCGAGGTCGCGCAGCTGCTGGTTCTGGAACGTGAGCAGCTGCTGGGCCACCTCGGCCTCACGACGAGCCGAGCGCTCGGCATCGCGCGCACGGTCGTAGCGCCGGATCAGGTCACCGAGCCTCGCGAACACCGCGACGGAGATCAGGGCGCCGAAGATGCCGATCGCGATGTGGACGTGGTGATGCGCCGCCTTCTCGTAGACGAGGCTGAGCGGGGCGATCAGCAGCGCGCCCGCGAGCAGCACGACGCGCGGGACGCTGAGCCGCGGCACCAGGCGGCTCGGTGGCGCCGAGACGCGCCGCACAGACGGATCGAGCGCACCGGCGGCCCATGCCACGTACGAGGCGAGCCAGAAGACGTCGATCCAGGCGCCCGACATGTAGGACGCGTACTGGATGGCAAACAACTCGTCGCCGAGGATCCACAACGCCACGCCCCCGACGACCAGGATCGACGCGCGTGTGCGCGCGCCCCGGACCGCCACCAGCTGGGCGAGCGCGACGAGCAGCAGGGCGTCCATGGCGGGGTACGCCATGTAGGTGAGCCGCTCGACCGTCGTGAACGAGGCATCGTGGTTGTACGGGTCGATGACGAACACCCACTGTGCGAGCGCGACGGCAAAGAACACGACGAGCGCGTCCAGCGACGTGGCGCGTGTCATCGCGCCGCCGCGCCGCTGCAGAATCAGGTAGACGCCGGCGATCAGCAGCGGGTAGCCGCCGAGGTAGAAAGCATCGGCCACCGAAGGAACAGGCGGCTCCTTGTCGAGACCGATCTCGTACACGCTCGAGACGATGTCGCCGAGCACCTGGGCGGTCATCCCGCCGGTGAACAGCCACCAGGCGGCGCGATCCTCGGCTGCGACGTTACGCAGCGTCCCGACCGCGAGGGCAGCCACGGAGGCGGCGCCGATCACCTCGTACCAGACGGTCTGCGCGTCGCCGTGGAGGAGGAAGTAGACGACGATGGCGACCGCGCCGACGCCGAGCGCCGCCCACGAGGCGGGCGCCGAGCGGGCGTCGAGGCGCAGGCGGGGTGCCTGGCCGGCGGAGGCTGGGAGGCTCGTCACGTGCGGATCCTCACCCCAGCCTAGCCCGGTTTGCGGCGAAAAAGGGATGGCGCTAGGGCCTTCGGCTCTTTATGCTCTTCACGCATTCCCCTGACCCCCCAGATCCAGGAGGACGAGTGAAGAAGCGCATCTACGTCGGCGCGGGAGCGTCGGCGCTGATCGCCATCACGGCGCTCGTTATGGTGAGCCTCGCGAGCGCACGGACCAGCGCAACGCCGCTGCCCGCGTCGTCGTGCTCGGCGATCCAGAACAGCGGTGGGCAGTACCTGATCGCCTCGGACCTGCCTCTGCAGGGCTCGGGACGGACCCAGACTGTCCAGATGACGAAGGCAATCGCGTTCATTCTCAAGCAGCACGGCTGGAAGGCGGGCAAGTACTCGCTCGCGTACCAGAGCTGCGATGACTCGACCGCGCAGGCCGGCAAGTGGGACTCCGGCAAGGCGTCGGCGAACGCAAACGCGTACGCCCAGAACCAGAGCGTCATTGGCGTGATCGGCACGTTCAACTCTGGTGCGGCGGAGATCGAGATCCCCATCCTCAACCGCGCCCCGAACGGTCCGGTCGGCATGATCAGCCCGGCAAACACGTACGTCGGCCTGACCCACCCGGGTCCGGGCACGGCGGCCGGCGAGCCTGGCAAGTACTACCCCACGCACAAGCGGAACTACGTCCGCATCGTGGCGGCCGACGACTTCCAGGGCGCGGCTGACGCGCAGCTGGCCAAGAAGCTCGGCGTCAAGAAGGTGTTCATCCTGAACGACAAGGAGGCCTACGGTCTCGGCGTCGCTTCCGACTTCCGCCGCGCAGCTTCGAAGCTCGGCATCAAGGTCGTCGGGTTCACCGCGTGGGACGGCAAGGCGTCTTCGTACGAGTCGCTTGCCGTGCGGATCAAGGCCTCGGGCGCGCAAGGCGTGTTCCTCGGCGGCCTGGTCTGCGAGAACGGCGGGAAGCTGATCAAGGACATCCGCGCGGGTGCCCCCCAGGCCAAGATCATGGCTCCTGACGGGTTCACCCCTGTCTCGGCCGATGTTCAGGGTGCGGGCGGCGCAGCCAACGGGATGACCGTCTCGGTCGCCGGTCTGCCGAACGCTCAGCTGAAGGGCGCCGGCAAGGCGTTCGTCAAGGCGTTCACGAAGGTCGCCGGTACTCCGGACCCATACTCGGTCTATGCCGCTCAGGCAGCCGAGGTCCTGGTCCAGGCGATCGCCCGCTCCAACGGCACGCGTGCCGACGTGACGAAGCAGCTGTTCAAGACGAAGATCACGAACGGCATCCTCGGTTCGTTTGCACTGAACGCGAACGGCGACACCTCGTCGAACCCGATCACGATCTACCTGATCAAGGCCGGGCAGTCGACGACCTACGGTGTCATCGTGCCGCCGGTCAGCCTGGTTCGGGTGGCGTAGTCCGGGACCCCACGATCCAGACGTAAGACAAAGGGAGGGCTTCGGCCCTCCCTTTTCTTTACGCGGCGTCCTTCTCGACGACTTCGAACGCGCCGCGATCCTCGACGATCCGCTCGATCTCGGGGATCGCGTGGCCGGGCAGGATCACGTACTGGTCGGGGCTGTGACGGACGCGGTCGAACTCGGCCGCCGTCATCTCGATGCGGCCGGTGCACGCGCGGTCGGAGCACTCGCAAAGAAAGGTCAGCTTCCGCTCCTGCGGAGCCGAGCTCGTCTCTTCGCGCGCCTCGTTCACCTGGCGGAACAGCTCCTCGTTGTGCGCGAGGCGCTTCTTCGTCAGCTCGTCCATGGTGCTGTCTTCTCCGGCGCCGTCATCCATTAATCTCCCGCGATGGTCCTGCCCCGACATCAGCGCATTCACCTGCAAAACGTCCGAATCGCGGTCGGCGCCCGGAGGCACCACTTCGACGAGCGGATCGGGGTGCCGTTCCTCTGCGAGTGCGACGACGATGACTGTCACGAGTTCGTGATCGTGCGCCTACCGGAATTCGACACGGCGTCGAAGAACCACTACGTCATGGTTGCGATCGCCCATCCCGTCGCCGGCGGGCAGCGCGCAGGCGGCGACGACGGGTACGAGCTCTACCGCACGAACGACGAGCAGCGCGCGGCAGGCTGATCCGTTACGGCGCGTGCGCGTGCGGGCATGGCTCGCACGTGAGACGCATCCATCCCGCAGTTTCCGGTGCCCTCGCGGGCGTCGTCTGGCGCGCCGTCGAGCCGCGGTTGCAGCGACTGTTCGGGCATCCCTACTCCGACCCGGAGCTCGCCACGGCGTTCGTCACGCGCGGCCGGCTGCAGCCCGTCCTCGACTACGCGGTGCAGGCGACCGGCGGCGCGACGTTCGGGGTCGTGTTCACGCGGCTCGGTGGACGCACGACGAAGCAGGCCGTCCTCGCGACGCTCGGCGAGAACGCTGCGCTCCTCGCGTGCTCGCCGGTGATCGACCGCATCCACCCTGACGTGCGCGACGGCACCTGGCCGCGCCTGACCGGCAACCCGCGCGCTGCCGGCGTCTCGGTGAGTGGCCACCTTCTCTATGCGATGCTCTTCGCCGCGCTGTTGCGGAAGCGCGCATGACGATCGCCGTCGCCGGTGCGACCGGCTACATCGGCCGCGCGCTGATCGAGCGCGCGCTCTCCGAGGGCTCGAAGGTACGGGCACTGAGCCGCGATGCGTCGAAGCTCCCGCCGCGCGAGGGGCTCACCGTCGTCGAGGGTGACCTCGAGAACGACGCCGCGCTCGACGAGCTGCTCGTCCCGGATTGTGTCGCGTACTTCCTCGTCCACGGTCTGACCGAAAGCGGCGACCTCGTGGAACGCGAACGCGACCTCGCCACCCGCTACGGCGCTGCGGCGGAACGCAACGGCGTGGCGCGCATCGTGTACCTCGGCGGGCTCGTCGACGAGACCGAGTCCGATCTTTCGCCGCACATGCAGGGCAGGCTCGCCGCAGGGCGCGCACTCCGCGAGTCGCCGGTGCAGACGATCGAGTTTCGCGCGTCGATCGTCATCGGCCGTGGCAGCTTCTCCTTCGCGCTGATCGAGAAGCTCGTGCGCTTCGTTCCCGTGATCGCGCTGCCGTCATGGGCGGACAACCTCGCGCAGCCGATCGCCGACGAGGACGTCGTCGCGTACCTGCTCGCTGCAGCGGACGTCGATCTCGACGGTGACACGGTGATCGAGATCGGCGGCGCGGACCAGCTGAGCTACCGCGACCTCGTGGAGCTCGTCGCCCGCCTGAGCGGCAGCCCGAGCACGACGGTGTCCATGCCGGTGCCCGGCATCGTCTCGAAAGCCGCAGCGCCGCTGGTCGACCAGCTACCGGGCGACGCTCAAGAAGCATTGAAGTTGCTCGAGAGCCTCAAGCACGCGAGCGTCGTCACAGACGCGACCGCGGAAGGCCTCTTCGCAATCCAGCCGATGAGTGTCGAAGCGGCTGTCCTCGAGGCCCTAGCGTCTTAACGGACATGACCAGAAGTGGTCATATCCGATGCGAGTAGCCGGAAGACCAGCAGAAGCACCCGCTCGCAAGATGTCGAAGAGTCGGCCCACGGGGAGAACCGAAGGTTCCCCCCGTGAGAAAAAAGGCCCATACGGGGCTTGAACGCCCCTGCTAAGCCGCAACGTTCGTCGCCGGAGTGTGAACCGAGTGGTGGAGCAAGCGAGCATGGTCGATCTCGCTGCGGTCGACCAACGTCACGTGTGCGTACGTCTTCAGGTGTTCGGTGGGTGAGTGACCGAGCCACGCTGCCGCCTGGGCTGCGGGAACGCGTGTCAGGTGCCAGAGCGTCGCGCGTCGGTGCCGCAGATCGTGCGGTGAGAACGCCGGCACACCAGCCGCCTTGCACGCCCTAGTCAGCGTCGTGCGGTAGCGATCGGCGCCGAACCTCGCGAACACCTGACCCGCGATGTCGCGATCCTCGCGCGGTTTGAGCGCCGCGACAGCTTCGAACACTGCGGCTGGTACCGGCACCCACCGCGCTCGCCTCGTCTTCGCCGATGCAGCCGACACTCGCCAACGGCCTTCGATCTCGTCGACGTCGCCCCATGTCAGTGCCTCGAGCTCGCCGACACGCATCCCCGTTGCGTCGAGAACGATCGTCGGTAGCCGGTAGGCGGTCGCCATGAGTCCGAGCACGGCGAGAATGTGCGTCGCGGTCGGCGGGTTGACCTCGGCACGGTCTTCGCGCGGCAGCTTTACCGAGCGATCACGTGCGGGGTTCGGCTGGACGCCTGCGAAGTCGAGCACCATCGCGAGCGTCGCCCGTGTCTTGCGGATTGACTCGCGGGCTAGACCCTGCTCGACAAGCTCGCCCACCAGGCCGGCTACGTCGCCGGCGGTGAGGGTGTCGACCGGATTCTCGCCGAGGCGTGGCAGGATCCGGCCGAGGTTTACACGATGTGTGGCCGCTGTTCCGTCCGCGACGTCGACGCGCGACTTGCGCCACCGCTCCGCGATCTCGGCGACCGTGACTGGCCGCGTCGGAGCGATCAGCTCGAGACGTGGCACACGCATCGCCGCGAGCTCGCCTCTCACCCACTCGCGCCGCGCCTCGGCCTCGCGCCTCGTCGGGAACGCGCCGGCCCACTGCGGAACACTCTCCCGTCCGCCGGTCACAAAGCGCACCCGATACGAATACCCGCCCTGTCTGCCTTTGCACGCGTACCGCTCGATCCAACAGCTAGGCATCGTCGGGGCCTCCGCGTAGGAGCGTCAGCTGCGGACGCCACGGCGCTTCTCCTCGCTCCCCTAGGACTCGCTCAAGGTGCTGACGGGCAGCTCGTGCCGCAACCAGCGCAGCGTGAATCTCCGTCGAAGCGCAAGCCGCGCCGCTTGGCATCTGCTGCGCCTCCTTGATCAGCGCGAGCCGAGGCGGGCACCCGCGGACTTCGGCTTCAACGTCAGCCCGCAGCGCGGCGGCGCGGGACCGCAGCACCTTGATGTATGCGGCGAGCTCGGCCCAGGTCGCGTTCTGCGGCTCTGTTGGTATGGCGTCGCTACTCATCGTCGTCCGCGGCTTGGTCGAACCCCGCCATCGCGAACCCGGCCGCGAAGACGTCCGGTGGAATCCAGCGCCGCGCGATCTCGCTGAAGACCATCCGGCGCATGTATTGGGCTTCCTCCGTCATTCCCCACCCCGGCATGTTTGCGCCACCGCTCGCGTTCAGGCCGACCATCGCAAAGATGAGCGTGGCGTCGTCGAACATCGCAAGGTTACGTTCGTCGCTCTCCATTCTCAGTTCGGCAGCAACGGAAGAGTCAGCGGGCATCTTTGGCACCTCCGGTCAGCGCCACAACTCGCTCATCGTCCGCGGACGGTGCATAGAGCTCGTCGAGCAACCCGTCCAGTTCGTACTGCAGAGTGGCTAGGACGTCGGCCAACTTCGCGAGACGCTCGTTGATAGCAGAGAGCCTTACGAGCGGTTCAACGGGCTGAGCGGCCATGTGGCCTCCTCCAGCGCATGACGGGCGGCTCACCAGCGCCGCTAGACACCGGGAGCCGCCCGGCGCAAACGTACAGCGTGAGAAGGATGGTGCTAGCGGACACCATGACGGGACACTACGCCTGATCGCGGACGCCATCAAGGCCTCACACGATCACCCGAGTAGACGCTCCGCTCAATCAACCCGCGATAGTCGGACACGCGCACCAACGGACGCGAGTAACCCGGCAACACGACGACAGGCAAAGCACGAAACACGGCGTCGACCGCCCGGCGCTCGAGACCAAGGCTGCGAAGATCTGTCCGGGACAGGAAGGCGTCTGGATTGCAAAGCCGGTCCATCGCCGGCGGCATCGTGGTCACGCGTGCGACTCCGCTTGCCTTTCGAGTTCGTCCGCTGCGAGAGCCTCAAGTTCTTCGTCTGAGACGTCCGTGAACCAGTTGCCTGTGACGTCTGGTTCCGGAACGCTGGAACCAGGGGTTCCGGTGGTGGTTCCGGGGGCTCTAAAGAGCCCTCCGGTGGAACCACCTACCGGGGCTCCCCGGGAGGGGTGGTTCCGGGGTGGTTCCGCGAGACTGGAACCACCTTCGCGGATCGATTTGACGAGTTGAAGGATGTGCTGGCGGTTGCCGTCGACGGCCTTGTCAACGTCGTTCGCGGTGGCGTCAGGGTTGTCGTAAAGGAACGCCTGGACGGCTGCTTCCACCGGGTTCTCAGTGAGGTCAAATCGCATTGAGCGCGTCGCGTTGTCCCAGCCGATCGTGTAGCGCACGACGGCGCCTGATTCCGCTTCGCGGTGTTGCGTTTCGATTGCCACCTCTGAGCTTGTGCCTTCGCGTTTCCACTCAAGCCGTGTCTCCCATGCGGTCTCGAGGTCGCTTGAGCCGCGCATATGTCCGCCGTTGCCGTGGCCGGTGTGGTGTACGAAGCAGACGGCGGCGCCGGTCTGGTCACGGATTTGTCGGACGGCGTCGATCAGGACGGCCATGCCGCTTTGGGCGTTCTCGTCACGATCGGCTGCCTTCATTCGGGCGAGCGGGTCGAACACAATCAGCCGCGGCTCAAAGGCCAGAGTCTCGACTTCACGGATGATCTCGGTGATCCAGGAGGGGTCGTCGAGTCGGATGCGGGCGTTCGCGGCGACGTGGAGACGGCCGCGGAGCTCTTCGCTCGGGATCGCCCGTCCACGGCAGAGCGCATCGAGGCGACGCCAGAGCGCTTTGCGTCCCGATTCCTCGTTCACGAACAGGACCGCTCCAGGCGTCGGAACCTCAAGCTGCCCGAACGCTGGCCGGCCGGTCGCGACGGAGATGCCGATGTCGAGTAGTGCGAACGACTTCGTTGTCTTCCAGCGGCCTACGGCTGCGACGAGGGCTTGGTCGACGATCAGTTCGTCGACTAGCCATGCCGTTGGGCCTGGGTCAGGTTCGGCGAGAAGGTCGGCCGCGTCGATACGCCACTTCGGTTCGCCAGCGGCGAACGCGGCATTTGGATGAGGCGCCGGGGCGGTCATGCTGCCTCGGCCTCGTCGACGATCACGAACCCTGCACCTGTCCAACGAATCCACATCGGCGCCGGCGGCTTGCACCCTGGCACAAGTCCATCGCGCCAGACCACCCTCAGAAGCACTGGGTGTTCGACGAGTTCGTGTTCGCTCAGATGCAGTACGACGTCGTAGCCGCGAGCGAGAACCTCCTCCGGTGTTCCGTCCTCACTGTCGGCGATCGCGACGGTCGCGCCGGGCGGGATCAACCCGCTGACAAACCACGGCATCATCCGAGCAAACCCCGGATCCGTGCCGCACGAGCATCAACTTCCTCAAGCGCGTTAACCAGGGCGCGCTGATCCGGAACACCGTCGGCAATGCGCTGTCGGTAAATCTCGGCCGCGCTGTCGGCCAGAGCGACATCGAGCGACTCGACCGACGCGGCGACCTGATCGAGCAGCCAGTCATGCTTCGAGCGGCGACGTAGACGGCCTACATCGGTGGCGAGCCTGACCACGAGCCGCAGGAGCGCCGGGTTGATCGCATGCTCGCCTCTCGCCCTGGTACCGTTTTTGTTCAGATCGAGCGTGTAGTAGGCGCCGGCGTTCCTGGTGAGGCGCCGTTCGTCGTTCATGGCGCTCCGGCGAGACGGTCGATGTACGAGGCGAAGACGGCCTCCTCAGCGGCCTCTACGGACGGCGCGAAGAGAGCCGCGCCGTTCTTCGCGAACCACTGCTCGTCAGAGACCCCAGTGCAGCGGCCTATGCATTGCTTTGCCTGCTCGCATCCCACGAACAGCACCCAACCGCAAGCGCTGGCCGACCGGAAGGGGGATTACGACCCAGTTCCGAGGGGGATTACGACCCAGCCGGGCTAGCGGTTCGCGTATCGCAGGACACGCTTATAAAGCGATGAGTCACCGAATACTTGAGCAGCGACATCGCGGGAGCTCATTCCGGTGTTGAGCAATTCGAACATCTGTGCTTGCTGCTCCGGCGTTGAGGAAGCTGGCCGTCCGCCTTTGGCCGTCCCGGCGGCCCTCCCAGCGTTGGCGGCGCCCTTTACATCGCCGCCCGCCCAACGTCCCTTCCACTTCCTCCGGGAGTTCGGGGTGCCCAGGCCCACTACTCCTTCGCCGATACCAATCCCGTGCTTCCATCGGTACTTGCCCCAGCATTCAGGCGAGCACACGTTGAAGTCGTCACGGATTGCTGATTCAGTTCGGTCGAACGTGAGTCCGCAGTAGTCACATTTCAAGCTCTTTAGCTTGCCCTTGTCCGTGTTCCTCGTCACTGACGAAGAACACGCCTTCGAGCAGTACTTACCCCAACCCATCGACACGTTTGCGCCGGTCGGGGTAAACACGACGTCGCACCCTTCTCGAGCGCACGTGCGCGGCTCTGCCTTCGGGTGGATCCGGTGGGCTTCGCCCCCGCACTTCCGGGAGCAGAACCGCCCGAACCCGTTGCGGACCTGTTTCGGGGACGGTCGGAACTCGGCGCCACAAACCTCGCAGGGGCGGGGCTTAATCTGAGGCTCGTTCGAGTGCCTGAAGGTCACGCCTATCGCTTTCAGATCGCGCCAGACCGTCATCGTCCCAACGCCGAGCGCCTCGGCCACCTCAGAGCAGGGCAACCCTTGTGCGTAAAGCTCCGAAGCCCGTTGCCGACGTTCGCCTATCGTCACGGCTTTGATGGTACGCCCGCAAACGGATGTTCCCTTGAGTGGAGGCGGCCTGTGCGGCGAGCTCAGGCTTGACCGGGGAAGTCGCGGTGCAGCAAGAGATCGAGCAACGCGCGCTCATCGGCTTCCAGAGCTCTCGGCTGCATGAACGGGAGAGTAGGGCACGGTCATCGCGCGGGCGGAGACTTGGATCAGAGAGGCCGAGAATCGAGATTCGAGAGATAGATCCCGTATCGTTCGAGCGGTGACCGAGGAAGAACTCGAGGAGATCGCGGTCGGCCGTGCCGAGCAGAAACAGGCGGAGCTGGTTGTGAAGCAGCTTGCCGATGGCGGGTGGGAAGCACGTTACGATCAGGACTCGCAAGTCGTCGGGCGCGCAGCGCTCGCGAGTAGCGGGCCGAGTCAGACCCGCTGCGACGCGTTGCAGCGGCTGGTCGCGATTGACGACATCTTGGCGCAGGCTGACGAGCACGCCGGCGCCTGACGCGGAGAGTGGAGTGATCCGCAGGCCGCTCTTGGCGGTTCGATGCCCGCCATCCTGGCGCGGTCGGTCAGGAGAGGACCTCGGTTGTGCCAGTGTTCGGGCGATTCGCGTTCGCTGACATTCCTCGGCTGCGCCAGTGTTCCGGAATGACGCCTGAGCGGCTACGGCGGCGAGCGGGCTCCATGATCGTCGTTGATACTTGGAGTCGTGTTCACGCTCGTCAATCATCACCGTCTCCGAGAGCCAATCCCGGCGGCCGCCTACGAGGCTCTCAGCGGCAGGTTCGACGAGATGCGGGAGCTCGGGTTGCAGACACTCCAAGTCATCAGCGTCGCCGACGACCACGTGATCCTCATCGCCGTGTTCGAATCCGGCGACGCAGCGGACAGAGTGAGCGAACTTATCGGGAGTCCGTGGTTGCGCGAACACGTGATTCCGCGACTGTCGTCTCCCACGGAGCAAAGCTTCGGCGAGGCTCTCTGTTCGCTCGGCTTCTAGCGCCCGGGGCAGGGATCCGCGTTCCGTAATTGATCTCGCCTGCGCCAGCGTTCGCGAAGGACGCCTGAACCTCTGCTCGCTAGTTAACGAGCGGCGGTCGACGGCCAGCCTGAGCCGTCGACCGCCCGTTCGACTTCAGCGCGGCAGAGTGACGCGATGCGTGATCGTGCGCGTGTTACCGACGGCGTCGGTCGCCGTCAGTAGAAGGCTCAACGCACGCTGGCCAAGCGCAGGCCGAACTGTCACCGAAACGGAAACGCGGCCAGCCGTGGTGCCGGCGCGCGAGGAGAGCGTCCGCGATCCGCCCTTGATCCGGAGCCGGTAGACCGTCGTCTCGCCTGAATCGTCTGGAGCAGCGAGGGTGGTCACGATCCTGTAGACACCAGTCGGCTTGGCGAGCTTCTTGCTGGTGACGCGAATGAAGCTCGGTTGCGGGGGCGTGTCGTCGATGAAAGCCGTCCCAACCGTCTTCGTCGTGAACGTGAGGCCGGGAAGGTTCGACTCGTCTCCGTGGGCGGTCTGCGTCTTCCAGCTCCCCGTTCCCCGCAGCTTTGCGTAGCTGCCCGTCCCGCTCGTTACCTGCCAGGTCCCTACGCCGCCGACTACGTGTTCGAATGGAATGTCGATGACGTGCACGGTGAATGTCCCGGATCCGTCGTTGCACGTGTACTTGCGGATCGAGGAGACGTGCGCTCCGACGATCACACGTTGATCGGTCGCCGTTCCTGCCGAACACAGGGCGCCTGTGGCGGAGAAATCTCCGGTGTGGCCGAACCCGTTCGGGCTGGCGGCGAGGTGCACGTGGCTTCCGTTGAAGTCGAGCTCGAACGGTGCGGGTGATCCCGCGCTCGCCGTGGTCGCAAAGACGGCGGCGGCAACGGCGGCCATGATCCAGCCGCGGCGGCGTGCGATTGCATTCATGAGCGATTCCCTTCGGTCGGTCTGTCGGGTGCGAAGAACTCGACTTCACGGCCCCAGTCGTCGCCACGGTGCTTGTGCACGACGAGGTAATGGCCGGTCTCGATGACTGGCGCGCTTTCGGGAGGTGCCAGTCGAAGCTGGTACCGGCCGAGTTGGTACGCGAGGGCGGCGGATTGATCGCAGGCGAGATCCTCGAGGTCGAGCGACGCGAGCCCGAGCTCGATTCCGGTGCGCCAGAACCGCTCGATCTCTGCGCGGCCGTTGAGTAGGCCAGCACCCGGAGCGAGCAACCGCGCCGCCTCGGCATAACACGCGGCAACGGCGCCCGGATTTCCATTGGCGATCGCGGCAGTGAGCGTGGCCGGTGAGCTGCCAATCGTCTCCTTCTTCATGTGGCTGTTGTCGCAGCCGTCGGTTGCAAATCCGTTGCAACGCGCTTCAATGGTGACGTGGAGTTCCGGCTGCTCGGCCCGCTGGAGGTGACGGAAGGGACTCGTCGGCTGGCGCTCGGCGGCCCGAAACAGCGAGCTCTACTCGCTCTACTGTTGCTCCATCGGGAGGCTGCGTCTCGCGACTGGCTCGTCGAAGCGTTGTGGCAGGGGCGACCGCCGAAGGCTGCCGACGGCACGCTGCGCGCGTATCTCTCGCGGTTGCGCCGCGAGCTCGGGCCGGAGCGCCTGCGACTCGAGGCGGCTGGATATCTCCTCGTCGTCGACGCCGATGAGGTGGACGGACGGCGATTTGAGCAACTCGCCCTCGCCGGCCGGCGGGCGCTTGCAGAGGGTGACCCCCGCGCGGCGGCTGATCTCCTGGCGAAAGCGCTTGAGCTGTGGCGAGGGGACGTTGTCGTCGACGTGGCGGCGGAGTTGCCACCGTTATCCGAGCCCGCGCGCCTGGAGGAGCTTCGCCTCGCGGCGCTCGAGGACCGCATCGATGCCGACCTCGCTTTGGGGCGGCATCGTGAGCTCGTCGGCGAGCTCGAGTCGCTCGTCGTCGCCTGGCCGTTCCGTGAGCGCCTGCGGAGCCAGCTGATGCTGAGCCTCTACCGCTCAGAGCGTCAGGCGGACGCGCTCGCTGCGTACGGTCAAGCCCGTACGCACTTTCGCGAGGAGCTCGGCCTGGAGCCCGGCCCCCGGCTGCGCGATCTCCAAGGCGCGATCCTTCGCCACGAGGTGCCGACGGTCTCAGGGCCGACGAAACGATCGCACAACCTCCCGACGCAACTCAGCAGCTTCATCGGGAGGCAACCGGAGCTTGTGGAGCTAGAAGGGCTCGTGCGCCAAAATCGTCTCGTCGCGTTGACCGGTGTCGGGGGCGTCGGGAAGACCCGACTCGCGTTCGAGACGGCGATGCGGCTGCTCGGAACATTTCGTGACGGCATTCGGCTGGTCGAACTCGCGCCTGTCGGCGACGCCTCGGGACTCTCGCGTGCCGTCGGTGACGCCATTGGTCTCGATGCGAGCACGGTCAGCTCCCCAGATCTCGACGTGCTGTGCGCGCGACTTGAACATTCGGAGACGCTCCTGATCCTGGACAACTGCGAGCATCTCGCCGCGCCGACCGCCGAGCTCGTGGAGAAGGTGCTCGGCCGTTGCGATCGGGTGAGCGTCCTGGTCACGTCGCGGCAGCGGCTCGGCATACCCGGCGAAGTGGTCTGCAACGTGCAGCCCTTCGGCAAGTCGGCT
>DASZBP010000105.1:0-2144 GCA_035943915.1 Gaiellaceae bacterium
GGAACGCGGACGGCGCCGAGGTCGGCGGCCCGCCGCCGGGGCCGCTCGCGCCCGAGGAGAAGGAGCTGATCAAGCGGATCGCGGACTTCCCGGCGACTGCCCGCGAGGCTGCCGCGCGGCGGGGCCCGCAGCTCATCCCGGCGTATGCGATCCGCCTCGCCGACGACTTCCACCGCTTCTACCACGAGTGCCGCGTCCTGGGCGTCGACGAGCAGGCATTCCGCCTCGGCCTCTGCCGCGCGACGCAGACCGTCATCGCCCGCTGCCTCGACCTGCTCGGCGTCGAGGCCCCGGAGCGGATGTAGGCTCCCGCCGCCGTGAGCACTCCGCGCCCCGACCGCAACCTCGCCCTCGAGCTCGTCCGCGTGACGGAGGCCGCCGCCATGGGCGCCGGCCGCTGGATCGGCCGCGGCGACAAGATCGCCGCCGACCAGGGTGCCGTCGACGCGATGCGCGCGATGCTCGACACCGTCGCGATGTCTGGCGTCGTCGTCATCGGCGAGGGCGAGAAGGACGAGGCGCCGATGCTCTACAACGGCGAGGAGGTCGGCGAGGGCGGGGCGGAGGTCGACGTCGCTGTCGACCCGCTCGAGGGGACGCGCCTCTGCGCCTTCGGGCAGCCGAACGCGATCGCCGTGATCGCAGCCGCCGAGCGCGGGACGATGTTCTTCCCGGGCGCGGCCGTGTACATGGAGAAGATCGCGGTTGGCGCCGACGCTGTCGACGCGATCGACATCGACGCGACGCCAACGGAGAACGTCAACGCGGTCGCGAAGGCGAAGAACAGGCGCGTCACCGACATCCGCGTCGTCGTGCTCGAGCGCGAGCGCCACGAGGAGCTGATCGGTGAACTACGTCAAGCCGGTGCGCGGGTGAACCTGATTCGCGACGGGGACGTGGCGCCCGCGATCGCGTGCGCGCGCCCCGGCACGGGCGTCGACATGCTCTACGGCATCGGCGGGACTCCGGAAGGAGTGATCTCGGCGGCAGCGCTGAAGTCGCTTGGCGGCGGCATGCAGGGGAAGCTCTGGCCGCGTACCGACGACGAGCGCCAGAAGCTCGTCGACGAGGGCTATGACCTCTCGCGGGTCTTGCGCACCGATGACCTCGTGCAGAGCGACAACGTCTTCGTCGCTGCGACGGGGGTGACTACGGGCGCTCTGCTGAACGGCGTGCGCTACGTTCGCGACGGCGCCATCACGGACTCGCTGGTCATGCGGTCGCGTTCCGGCACCGTCCGCCGCATCGAGGCGCGCCACAACTTGGGCAAGCTGACGAAGTTCACGGGAAGGGAGTACTGATGAGCATCGGTTTGAACGAGCTCGGCTACGACGAGCGCCTCTACATCCTCGCGTTCGACCATCGCGGGTCGTTCGAGAAGATGGTCGGCGACGTCGCGCGTGTGCCGGGCGCGAAGCAGTTGATCTGGGAGGGTTTCCAGCGCGCGGTCGAGCAGGGCGCGCCGAAGGAGTTCTCCGGCATCCTCGTCGACGCGCAGTACGGGCCGGAGGTCGCGCGCGAGGCGAAAGCCGGCGGCTACAAGCTCTCGATGCCGGTCGAGAAGTCCGGCCAGAACGAGTTCGACTTCGAGTACGGCGACGCGTTCGGCGAGAAGATCGAGGAGTACGACCCCGACTTCACGAAGGTGCTCGTCCGCTACAACCCTGAGGGCGACCAGGCGATGAACCAGCGGCAGATCGAGAAGCTGCGCCGCCTGTCCGAATGGCTGCACGAGCATCACCGCAAGTACCTGTTCGAGCTGCTCGTGCCGGCCGAGCCGGCCCAGCTCGAGAGCGTCGGCGGCAGCACCGACCGCTACGACACCGAGCTGCGCCCGCAGCTGATGATGGAGGCGATCCTGCAGCTGCAGAACGGCGGCGTCGAGGCGGACATCTGGAAGATCGAGGGCATCGACGATCGCGAAGCGTGTCGCGAGATCGCGCAGCTCGTGCGCCGCGAAGGCCGCGACCGCGTGTCGTGTGTCGTGCTCGGGCGCGGCGCGTCCGACGAGAAGGTCGACGAGTGGCTCCGCGCAGGCTCCGGCCTCGAGGGCTACATCGGTTTCGCGATCGGCCGCTCGATCTTCGGCGAGTCAGTGAAGGCCTACGCCGCCGACCCCGACGGGTTCGACCGCGATGCCGCCG
>DASZBP010000106.1:0-4065 GCA_035943915.1 Gaiellaceae bacterium
GAGGAGACGGTGGCTCGGTCGGCGGGGTTGACGGAGCGTGAGGTTGAGATCGTGAAGGCGGTGTCGCGGGGGTTGTCGAATAAGGCGATTGCTGCGGAGTTGTGGATCACGGTGCAGACGGTGAAGTTCCATCTGACGAGCGTCTATCGGAAGCTTGGGATCAGCAACCGCACCGAAGCCGCAAGCTGGGCGCTGCGGACCGGACTCGTCATCAATCCGTCACCACGGTGACCGCTGGCGGGGCACCTGCGGAGAAGGCGGCGGAGGCGCTGCAGCCGTCGAGCTTCACGCCGCCGCCGCAAACCCCGTTGTAGCCGGGACCGTCGGCGGGCGCTAGCCGTCTCCGCTTAAGAGCTACTGCTTCTTCGCCGACCAGGTTGCGTCGAGCGAGCAGGTGAAGGTGTTGTCGCCGGAGGCGATCAGTGCGTGGATGTGCAGGGTGCCCGTCGCTCCGCCCTGGGTGTCGACCGTGCCCTTGACGTCGGTCCCGGCTTCGTCGCCCTGCTGGATGCTGAAGTCGAACGTCCCGTCCGCGTGCACCGGTGTCGAACCGCCCGTCGTGAAGTTGACCGATCCGTTCGCGGCCGGGCTGCAGTCGTGCGAGTCGAACGACGTATGGAACTGCCCGTTGGTGAACGCCGCCGGTGCTGCGGTGATGTCGAAGCAGATGCTGCCGCCGTTGCTCGTGAAGCCGCAGTACTGACCGGCCTGGAACGGCGGGGGCGGCGGCGGCGGCGGGGGAGGAGGGGGCTTCGGCAGTCCCTTCACGACCTCGCAGCCGATCACCTTGTCGTGGACGTCCGCGATCGCGGTGTCATGGCCGGGACCGCAGTTGAGGACGTCCGCGCCGGCGCCGCCGACGAGCAGGTCGTTGCCCGAGCCGCCGTACAGCTTGTCGTTCCCGCCCCCGCCGTAGAGCTTGTCGTTGCCGCCGAGCCCGTAGATGACGTCGGCGCGGGCAGTCCCGCGCAGCACGTTCGCCTTCGCCGTGCCATGGATGGTCGAGGCCCACGCGGATGCCGCCGCAAGACCGGCGACGAGCGCACCCAGCGCAAGCATCCGTACGACCCCCCGCACGCCTCCGATGTTAGGCGAAGTGGCGGCGGAGTCGGCGCGCGCTCTCCCGCAGGTGCTCGGGCAGCACCTTCACATCGCCGAGCACCGGCATGAAGCTCGTGTCCCCGTTCCAGCGCGGGACGACGTGGAGGTGAACGTGATCCTCGATCCCTGCTCCGGCGACCCGCCCGAGGTTCCAGCCGAGGTTGAAGCCGTGCGCGCCGTACTCGGCGCGGAGCGCCGCGACGGCCTGGGCGCCGAGCTGGTGCACCTCGACCGCCTCCTCGGCTGACAGAGCCCCGAAATCGTCCACATGGCGGAGCGGGGCCACCAGGACGTGACCAGAGGAATAGGGGAACTTGTTCATGACCACCAGGGCGTGCTCGCCCCGGTGAACGAGGAGCTCCTCCTCCGGCTCGCAGAAGATGCAGCGGTCGAGATCGTCGGCGTTCGAGACGTACTCGAGGCGCCATGGAGCCCAGAGCGGCCGTGGCATGAAGCCGATGCTAACGCTGCCGCCGGCGTCCCTAGACGTTCCTGGACATCTGGACTACTGTCAGCCGAGGCAGGCGCCGTGGGGCGCACTTGGCACCAACGGAGGGGGACTCCTTTGAAGTTTTGGCTTGTGGCAGCTACCGCTGCGGCGGCACTTCTGCTCGCGGGCTCGGCGCTCGCCGACCAGTCGTACACCGACTCGACGGGTGAGGTCGCCGGCTCGGCCGACATCTCCGCCGTTGCAGTCTCGAACAACCCGACCGCTGCCACCGTGACGTTCACCGTCACGACGAACCTCGCGACGCTCGACAGCAACTCGTTCTTCGGGATCGTGCTCGACAGCGACGTCAACGCCTCGACCGGTGTCGGTGGCTTCGACTACCTCATCGGCATGGACAGCACGGGCGCTGCGGTGATCAACACGACCACCCAGGCCGGTGTGCCGGAGACGCAGTCGTCGTTCTCCGCCGGCGTCTGGACGATCACCGTCCCCGCCGCGGACATCGGCAAGCCGACCGCGTTCAACTTCGGCGCCTTCACTGACGTCGGCGACCAGAACAACCCGATCGAGGACGACGCGCCGGACAACGGTGTCTTCACCTACACCATGGTGCAGCCGCCGCCCCCGCCGCCGCCCCCGCCCGCTCCGCAGCCCAAGCCGACGGTGTCGTCCGTGTCGGTGAAGGTCGCAGGGGCAGCGACGCACGGCAAGTCGTTCCGCATCTCGGGGCTGTCGGTCAACCTGTCGACCGGTGTCGTCGCGAAGGCGACGGGCCTGAAGTGCACCGCGACGCTCGGCGGCAAGCACCTCGCCGGTAGCGGCGCAGGCGGCTGCACGTTCCGCCTGCCCGGCACGGCGAAGGGCAAGTCGCTCGTTGTGAAGGTGCACGGCGCGTATCACTCGAACGCCCTCGCGAAGACCTACACGACGAAGGTCAAGTAGTTGAAGGCGAAGCTCGTCCTTCTGGTTCTGGCCGTCGCCGCAGCGCTCGCCCTCACGGGCGCAGCGCTCGGCGGCGGGCAGTCCTACATGGATTCGTCCGGCGAGGTTCCCGGATCGGCCGACGTCACCGGCACCTCGGTGACCGACGACGGCAGCACGATCACGTTCCAGGTTCAGACGAACCTGGGCGACTGGGCGCCGAACACGTTCTTCGCGGTGCTGGTCAACAGCGACCAGAACGACGCGACGGGAACGGCGGGCTTCGACTACATCGTCACCGGTGACCACTTCGGCGGCACCGTCGTCAGCACGGGCACGCGCGTCGTCGTGCAGACGCCTTCGTCGCTCAGCAACGGGCTCTGGACCGTGTCGCTGCCCGCGTCGGTCATTGGCAACCCGTCGGCGTTCTCGTTCTTCGTGCTGACGCAGGCCGGGCCCGATCCGGCGCACCCGTACGAGGACCGCGCGCCCGACAGTGGCACCTGGGCGTACCCGGCCGCGCCCGCACCCACGCCGACGCCGACTCCGGTTCCCCCGCCGGCACCTGCGGTGTCGTCGGTCGTCGCGGCGTACGGCGCTATGCCCGTCCACGGAAAGGCGTTCCGGGTCTACGGCCTGAACCTGACATTGTCCGACGGTACGAAGGCGACCGCATCGCATCTTGTCTGCCGCGCGACGCTGGCCGGCAGTCAGTTTCTCGGCGGCGGGCTCACGGGCTGCGCGTTCAAGCTGCCGAAGTCCGCGAAGGGCAAGCGTCTCTCGGTGACGGTGTCGGGCTCCTACCTGAGCGCGTCGCTTACGAAGAGCTACGCCTTCCGCGTGCGCTAGAGCCAGCGCTTGTAGCGGAAGAACGCGAGCAGCCCGACGAGGCTCGCGACCATCCCCGCGAACACGACCCAGAAGGCCCACGCGGTGTCGTAGCCGGGGAAGCGCAGGTTCATCCCGAAGAAGCCGGTGATCAATGTGAGGGGCAGCAGCACGACCGAGAACACGGTCAGGATCTGCAGCACGTCGTTCTGCCGATGTGAGATTACGGACTCGTTCGTGTCCTCGAGCGCCTCGACGACTTCCTTGTAGTTGTCGAGGATGTCCCAGATGCGCTCGGCGGCGTCGACGATGTCGTCGAAGTAGAGCTCGAGCTCCTCGGGCAGGAACCGCTCGACGTTCCGCTCGAGCACGCGCAGCGTCGCGCGCTCCGGCTTGATGATCTTGCGATAGCTGATGATTTCCTGCTTGACGTTGGAGATGTCGCGCACGACCTCGCGCGAGCGTCCCTCGAACACGTCGTCCTCGAGCGAGTCGAGCTTGTAGCCGATCTTGTCGAGGATCGGGAAGCAGTAGTCGAAGAGGTCGTCCAGCAACTCGTACAGCAGGCGTCCCGAGCCCTTCGAGAAGAGCTGGTCGCGGAACGTCGCGTCGTCTTCGCAGCGGCGGAAGAGGCGCGTGACCGGCAGGAGCTCGACAGCGGGGAGCGTCACGAGGTAGTCAGGTCCGATGAAGAGGTCGAGCTCACCCGCGTTCAGGCGCTGCACGTTCTTGTCGTAGACCGGGAAGTGGAGGACGCCGAACAG
>DASZBP010000107.1:0-4661 GCA_035943915.1 Gaiellaceae bacterium
TCCTATGGGCTCGGCTTCTGGCTACCGGCCGGCGGGCACGCGGTGCGGCTCCACGGCGGCGACACTGGCGTCCGCTTCTTCACCGTCCACGATCGGGAGCGGCGCATGACGTGGACGGCGCTCGCGAACAGCGACACGCCCGCGGCGCCGATGTGGGCCTGCCTCGAGGAAGAGAGGATGGCGCTTCGGGCGTGAGCTACGCGATCAGGCCGCTCGACGAGTCGACCTGGGACGCGTTCGCGGCGCTCGTCGAGGCGAACAACGGCGTCTTCGGCGGCTGCTGGTGCATCGGCTTCCACGACGACGGCCCCGATCGGAACGACGCCGAGGTCAACCGCGCGCGCAAGCTCGCACGCGTGCGCGCCGGCACTACGCATGCGGCCCTCGTGTTCGACGGCGACGAGTGCGTCGGCTGGTGCCAGTTCGGCTCACCCGAGGAGCTGCCGAAGATCAAGAGCCGCGCCGCGTACGAAAGAGGAGCGACGACGCGGCCGGACTGGCGGATCGCGTGCAACTTCGTCGGCAAGGGACACCGGCGCCGGGGCGTCGCGACGGCGGGGCTCGCGGGCGCGCTCGAGCTGATCGCCGCGGCGGGCGGCGGCACCGTGGAGGGCTACCCCGAGCCCGCCGAGAGCGTGCCGGCCGGCTTTCTGTTCAACGGCGCGCTCACGACGTACGAGCGCCTCGGGTTCACGCGTGACCGCATGATCGGCAAGCAGCGCTGGGTCGTCGTGAAGCTCGTCGAGCCGGCGTAGCTACGAAAGCTCGCGCGCACGCGCGAGCAGCGCCGCTTCGGCCGCCGACTCACGCTCACGGGCTGCGATGCTCCACCCGGCGTGCGCCGCGATCGCCGCGTCGATCCCGTCCAGCATCTCGGCCATCGCCGCGGCCGACGACGAGCCGGCCTGCTTGCGCGCCGCTGCGCACGCGGCGGGATCGAGTGCGTCACGCAGGGTCGCGTCGTCGAGCTCGACCGGCGAACCAACCGTCTCCTCCGCAGCGGCGGCGAGACGCGCGGGCGTCAGCTCGGAGGGCGGGTCGCCTGCGTCGACGAGATCGCGAACCGCGCGGCCGACGACCTTGTGCGCGCTGCGGTAGTCGAGCTGGCCGCTGAGCGCGAGCACGTCCGCGACGTCGGCGGCGGTCACGAAGCTCTCGCGGGCGATCTGTTCGAACCGTGCAAGGCGCAACTCGATCCCGTCGAGCACCGACGCGGTCAACCGCGCGATCGCAACTGCTTCCTCGAGCGCGCGCGGCACGGTGCCGTTCAACAAATGGAAGTGATCGGTGCGCGCCGTGCCGGTGTGCAGCGCAACGACGGCCGCCGCAAGATCGCCCGACGCCTGGCCCGCCTGTGTGCGAATCGCCGCGAGCGCGTACGGATTCTTCTTCTGCGGCATGAGCGCACTCGCGCGGCTGTGCGCATCGGCGAGCTCGACCAGCCCGAATTCCTGGCTCGCGTAGATCTCGAAGTCCTGTCCGAGCTCGCTCTGGTGCGTTGCCGCGATCGCGAGCGTTGCGAGCAGGTCGACGTACACGTCCGCCTGCCACGCGGCGTCCTTCGCGTGAACGACGAGCTCTTCGCAGCCGAGCAGCTCGGCGAGCCGAACGCGATCGAGCGTCCAGCGCGAGCCGGCGCTTCCGCCGACCCCCGCGACGCTCGCGCCGAGCGCGGCGTGCGACGACTGCGCCCGATCCGCGTCGCGCAGCGCCGGATACGCGTACGCAAGCAGAAGGTGGCCGACAGTCGTCGGCTGCGCGGGCTGCAGGTAGGTGTAGTCGGTCGCGAGCGCGTCTTTCGTCTCGCGCGCGTGACGCGCGAGCGCGGCCACCTGGTCGACGAGCGCGTCGTGCAGCTCACGCGTGCCGGCGCGCGCCGTCAGGCGCAGCGCCACTCGGAACGCTTCGCGCCGCGGGCGTCCCGCACTGAGCCAACCGGCCGCCGACCGTCCTATGCGGCGCTCGAGCTCGGCTTCGCGCGCGTTGAAGGCGTCGCCCAGCGCCGGGTCCCACGGGAACTCGTCGCCGGGAATCGCATGCAGCTCGAGCAGGCCGCGCAGGAGCCCCTTCGCGTCGTCGCCCGCGAGATCGCCACCCTCGACGAGCGCGACGGCGTGCGCGAGATCAGCGAGCGACAGGCCGCGCGCGAGTCGCGGGCCGTGCGCGCTCTCGGCTGCGTACGCAGCCGCGACGAGCTCGTCCGCCGCGCCGCCGCGCAGACGGCCGCCGCGCCCCAGCTCTTCCGTCTCTGCCACGAGTCGGAGACTAGTCTCCGCGTGATGAGCGCGTCCTGCACTCATCTCGGCCAGGTGACGCTCAAGGAGCTGCCCGCGTCGGTCGCCGGGTGTGAGGACTGCCTGCGCATCGGGGCCACCTGGGTGCACCTGCGGATCTGCCTCACCTGCGGGCACGTCGGCTGCTGCGACAGCTCGCCCAACCGCCACGCCACTGCGCACCACCACGCGACCAGCCACCCGATCATCCGCTCGCTCGAGCCGGGCGAGGACTGGTGCTGGTGCTACGTCGACGAGCTCACGTTCGTGCTCGACGAGCTGCGCTAGCTCTTGCCGCAGAAGTGCGTTCGCGCCTGGTTCAGGCACACGAGGCCGAGCAGCCGGCCGTCGTCGCCGAGCACCACCGCGCGGCGGTGCGGTTCGGCCGAGGTCACGTCGAACGCGGTCTGAGCCGGCTCGCCGGCTGCAAGCGAGCGCGGGCTCGGGTCCGCGAACTGCACCGCCGGGTCCTGGTCGGACGCGCCGGCCGGGATCGCCGTGACCGAGCCTCGGAAGCGCCCGTCATCTGCCAGCAGCACCATCTGGACGCTCGGGTTCTCGAGCATCGCGCGCACCTCGCCGACCGACGCAGAGCCCGAGAGCGTCTTGGGCTCGGCCAGCATCACGTCGGCAACGGTCAGCCCGGCGAGATCGCTCATGCCCTGATCATAGACATTGCCTATGCACCAGGCTGCATCTCTGCCGAGGCGGTTGTGCATGTATCGTGCTTCTGCATGGGCATCTCCACTGCATCCGGCCTGACGCGCGGCATGCTGCTCCGCCGCGGCGCCGCCGGCGGCGTCGCACTGGTGGCCGCGGGCTCCCTGGCAAGCGCTGCGCTCGGGGCCGCCCCGCCCGACGGCGACCTCGCCGCGCTGCGGCTGCTGATCGGCGCTGAGCTGCTCGCGCTGGACTTCCAGGCGCAGGCGCTCGCGAGCGGCAAGCTCGGGACGCGCGCAACGGCGACCTTCAAGCGGATGCGCGCGGACGAGCAGGCGCATTGCAACGGGCTCGCGACGCTCCTCTCTGAGGCTGATCAGACGCCGGCGACGGCGGACGACATCGACTTCGCGTACCCACGCGGCACGTTCACCAAAGAGGCCGCCATCATCAAGGCCGCGACGGAGCTCGAAGCGCTGCAGCTGGGCGCGTACGTCGGCGCGAACGCCGGCGTGCAGACGCCGGCGCTGCGGCTCGCGATCGCGCAGATCTCGGCGAACGAGGCGCAGCACGCTGCAGCGCTCGCCGCGCTCGCCGGCAAGCCCGTGATCGGGAAGCCGTTCGGGCCCGCCCTCGACGCTGCCGCGGTGACCACGATGCTGAACGCATACGAGAGCTGACGTGGCGAAGCAGGTCTATACCGCAGCCGAGGCATCCGCCGCTCTCGGCATCAGCATGGACACGCTCCGCCGCTGGGACCGAGCGGGTCGCCTGAAGGTCGAGCGCGACGACCGAAACCGCCGTGTCGTCTCGGCAACGGAGATCGACCGCCTGCGCGGCGACGGCCAAGGTGCGCAGATCAGCGCGCGCAACCGGTTCCGCGCAACCGTGACCGAAGTGAAGACCGACGGATTGATGGCGCAGGTCGAGATGGTCGTGAGCGAGCCGGTGCGCCTCGTCGCAGTCGTGACGCGCGACGCCGTCGAAGAGCTGGGCCTCAAGGCGGGGATGCCCGCAACAGCGATCGTGAAGTCGACCAACGTGATGATCGTGCAGGGCTCATGAAGCGCGTGACGCTCGGCGTCGCGATCGTCGCGATCGCTGCCGCACTCGGAGGGAGCGCTGCCGCAGGGCAGCAGGCATCGATCACGGTCTACGCCGCGGCGTCGCTCACCGACGCATTCCCGAAGCTCGACGCGACGGAGAAGTACTCGTTTGGGGGATCGAACGCGCTCGCCGCGCAGATCACGCAGGGTGCTCCTGCCGACGTCTTCGCGTCCGCCAACATGGCGCTACCCAACCAGCTCTATGCCAACAAGCTGTGCTCGAAGCCCGTCGTGTTCACGCGCAACACACTCGTCATCATCGTCCCGAAGTCGAACCCGGCCGGGATCCACAGCGTCTACGACCTGACCAAGGCCGGCGTGAAGCTCGACATCGCCGGCGCGAAGGTCCCGGTTGGCGGATACACGCTGCAGATCCTCAAGAACATGAACCTGTCGGCCGCCGTGCTCGCGAACGTCGTCAGCCAGGAGACCGACGTGCGCGAGGTTCTCGCGAAGGTCGCGCTCGGCGAAGCAGACGCCGGCTTGGTCTATTCGACCGACGCGAAGACGGTGCCCGGCAAGGTCACCGTGCTCAAGCTTCCGGCATGGGCACAGCCGAAGGTGCAGTACGGCATCTGCGTCGTGGCTTCGAGCCATGAAAAAGCCGGCGCGCAGGCCTTCG
>DASZBP010000108.1:0-5584 GCA_035943915.1 Gaiellaceae bacterium
ATCGGCCGCGCCTCGTAGCGCTCGTCGTCGATCGTCACCGCGAGCTTCGCGGCCAGCGCCTCGACCTCGAACCAGCCGTCGCTGTTCGCGAACGTCCCGGCGAAGCCCTCGAGGGTGGGGCGGGGCAGGGTCACCGTCGGCCGTGACACGCGGTCGGCGGCGAGCACCCGGCGGAAGAACTCCTGTTCCGCTTCCCAGAGCGCCTTCGCGCCGCGGCTGCCGTTCGTCAGCCCGACGAACACCGCGCCGCGGTCAGGCACGGTCAGCAGCGACGACTGAAAGCCGCCCCACGAGCCGCTGTGGCCCCAGACGTCGATGCCTCCGACACGCTCGCCGTGCAGCCCGAGCCCGTAGACGCCTGCGACCGGCTTTCCGTGGACGATGCGCAGTTGCGGCACGGCGATGATGCGGCGGCCGATGCGCAGCAGGTCGCGGACGTTCGAGACGAGCCCGCCCGACGGCCGGCGTGCCAGCGGGAACTCGCCCTCGTTGGCGTCGCGGCCGGTCCCGGCGAGATCCGGCGGCCCGAACGACGTCGCCTCCAGGCCGAGCGGCCTGAGCACCCGCGACGCCAGCGCGTCCTCGTAGGAGCCGTCGGCTGCGGCGCCACAGAGCAGCCCGGCGAGCCAGTACCCGGCGTTCGAGTACGACCACACCTGCTCCGCGGCCAGCCAGCGCCGCACGCGCGGCAGCTGCTCGACGAGCCGTTCGAGCGAGGAGATGTCCTCGATCTCGCAGTCGTACCCGCTCGTGTGCGAGAGCAGGTGCCGGACGCGCACGTCCGACGCCCAGACCCCCGTCCGCTCCTCGAGCGACAGCAGGTCGAGCGCGAGCAGTGCCGTGAACGGCTTGGTGATCGACGCGACGTGGAAGAGCGCATCCGGGTCGCAGCCGATCGCCGTGACCTCCTCCTCGTCCCGAACGGCGACGCCGACGGCGACGGCGGGAACGTCCCATTCGGCGGCAGCGCCCTCCAAAAGGGCCAGAAACGGCGGGTCCAACACGGGTTCGCTACCCTACTTGCCGACCCAAGTCTCGGCCGTGCGCGTCTTCCTTCGCGGCGAGCGGAGACTGCCTTTCAAAAAGGCGCAGGGTGTCGTCTACAGAGAGGAACGAAATATGCCCCTCACCAAGGAAGAGAAGCAGGCACACGTCGGCAAGTTCGGCAAGCACGAGACCGACACGGGCTCGCCGGAGGTTCAGATCGCGATGCTTACGCAGCGCATCAACGAGCTGACCGACCACCTGCGCACGCACAAGCACGACCACTACTCCCGTCGCGGCCTGCTGAAGCTGGTCGGACGGCGTCGCAGGTTCCTGAACTACCTGCAGCGGAAGGACCTCGAGGGCTATCGCGCCCTCATCAAGGAGCTCGGCCTCCGCCGGTAAAGCTCCAACACACACCCGAAGGGTGGAGCTTGGGCGAGCGCCTGGCGTGGGCGTTGTCCCAATCTCCACCCTTCACTAAGCACAGTGGAGGAATAACGCGAAATGAGCATCGTCGAAGCTGAGCACCCCGCCGGGGTGCCGGTTTCCGTGTCCGTCGAAATCGGCGGCAAGGAGATCTCGTTCGAAACGGGCAAGATCGCCAAGCAGGCAGACGGGGCAGTTCTCGTCCGCAGCGGCGACACCGTCGTGCTCGGGACGGCGCAGGGCCGGACGGAGGCGCGCGAAGGCGCGGACTTCTTCCCGCTCACAGTCGACGTCGAAGAGCGCATGTACGCCGCCGGCAAGATCCCGGGCGGATTCTTCAAGCGCGAGGGTCGCCCCACGGAGCGGGCCATCCTCACCGCACGCATGACCGACCGCCCGGTCCGGCCGCTCTGGCCGAAGGGCTACCGCAACGAGACGCAGTGCGTGGCGACCGTCTTCTCGGCCGACCTCGTGACCGCGCACGACATCCTCTGCATCAACGCTGTCTCCGCAGCGCTCACCGTGTCGCCGCTGCCCTTCCTCGGGCCGATCGGCGCCGTGCGGATGGGCCTGATCGGCGGCGAGCTGGTCGTCAACCCGACGCTCCAGGAGGCCGAGGAGGCCGATCTCGACCTGATCGTCGTCGGCACGAAGGACGGCCTGACGATGGTCGAGGCGGGCGCGAACCAGGTGCCGGAGGAGAAGCTTCTCGAGGCGCTCGAGATCGCCCAACGCGAGATCGTCAAGCTCTGCGACGCCCAGCTCGAGCTCCGCTCGAAGCGCGGCAAGACCAAGTGGCTCGACCCGACCGTGACCGAGCGTCTCGAAGGCGCGTACGGCCACTCGATCTGGGAGCGCATCCAGCAGCTCGGCCTCCGCGAGGCAGCTGCGATCGTCGAGGAGATCGTCGAGAAGGAAGTCGGCGCCCCGTCGCTCGATGCGAACGAGGAGAAGGTGTTCGGCGAGCTGCAGGTCCGCATGTCGCTGGCGCAGATCCTCGAGAAGCAGCGCGCGGTTGCCGTCGAGACGGTCGTCCGCGAGAAGTTCGAGAACGAGCTGCGTGGCCTCACCGAGGCGGAGCAGGACTCGAAGGAGCTCAAGTCCGCGAAGCGGAACCTGCTCTTCGAGCACATCGTCGAGAGCGTCGAGCTGCCGTTCCCGGTCGGCCCGGCCACCGTCGACGGCGAGCCCGTCGTGAAGGACGCGCTCACCAAGAGCTACGTCAAGAAGGCATGCGAGGCGATCTACAAGTCGCTCGTCCGCCAGAAGATCGCCGTCGAGAAGCGCCGGCCGGACGGCCGCAGTGCGACGGAGATCCGCCCGATCGAAGTCGAGGTCGGGGTCATGCCCCGCACGCACGGCTCGGGCCTCTTCACCCGCGGCCAGACGCAGATCATGTCGCTGGTCACGCTCGGCACGGCGAAGGAAGGCCAGCGCATCGACGACCTGTCGCTCGAGCGCGACCGCCGGTTCATGCACCACTACAACTTCCCGCCCTACTCGGTCGGGGAGACCGGTCGCATGGGCTCGCCCAAGCGGCGCGACATCGGCCACGGCGCACTCGCGCAGCGGGCCCTCGAAGCGGTCCTGCCGCCCACCGAGGACTTCCCGTACACGATCCGCATCGTCTCCGAGACGCTCGAGTCGAACGGCTCGTCGTCGATGGGCTCGGTCTGCGGATCGACGCTCGGCCTGATGGACGCCGGTGTCCCGATCACGGCGCCGGTCTCCGGCATCGCGATGGGCCTCGTCAAGGAAGGCGACGCGTACGAGATCCTCACCGACATCCAGGGCGCCGAGGATCACCTCGGTGACATGGACTTCAAGGTGGCCGGCACGAAGGAAGGCATCACCGCGCTGCAGATGGACATCAAGATCACCGGCGTCAGCCGCGAGATCATGCAGCAGGCCCTGGCGCAGGCGAAGGAAGCGCGCAGCGCGATCCTCGACCGCATGCTCCAGACGATCTCGGAGCCGCGTCAGGCGCTCGCCGAGCATGCACCGCGCATCTCGACAATCCAGATCAACCCCGAGTACATCGGCATGGTCATCGGCAAGGGCGGCGAGACGATCCGCTCGCTCGAGTCCGAGTACGAGGTGCAGATCGACATCGAAGAGGACGGCACGATCCTGGTGTACGCCACCGAGGGCACCAAGGGAGACGCCGCGATCGCTGCGATCGCCGCGCTGACCAAGGACCCGGAGGTCGGCGACCAGTACACCGGCAAGGTCGTGAAGACCACCGACTTCGGCGCGTTCGTCGAGTTGAAGAAGGGCACCGACGGCCTGCTCCACGTCTCGAACGTGGGCCCTGGCCGCGTCAACCACATCGAGGACGTCCTCCAGCGGGGCGACATCCTCGACGTGCTGGTGCAGGAGGTCGACAAGGCCCGTGGGCGCATCGGCCTCAAGCTCGTGCAGAAGCACGAGGACGGCAAGATGGTCTCGCCGGAGGAGCTCGTCGAGCGGGCCAAGGACGCCCCGCCGCGCGAGCCCCGCGAGGAGCGGCCGCGTCGCGACGATCGTCGCGGCCCGCGCCGTGATCGCGAAGGCTCACGTTCCTAAGAAGTAAGACGGTGTAGCGTCGGCGGCCCATGCGGCCGCCGACGCATCTCACCGACGGAGTCGTGCTTCTCCGGCCGCTCGAGGAGCGGGACCGGGACGCGGTGCTCGAGACGATGTGCGACGAGGTCGTGCGGCGGTGGCTGAACATGCCGCCGCAGCCGAGCGACTCGGACTTCGCGACGTTGCTGCGCTCGACACGCGAAGGCGCGGCCAGCGGTGACCGCTACGACCTCACGGTCACGGTCGACGACGAAGCGGTCGGAGCAGTCGTGGCGTCGCGCCGCCCGCGCGACAACTACGAGCTGGCCTATCTCGCTGGCTCCCGTGGCCGCGGCCGCGGGTTCATGGTGCGTGCAGTGCGCCTCGTCTGCGATTGGCTGTTCGCGCAGGGCATCGGTCGGCTCGAGGTGCGCACGCACCCGGACAACATCGCCTCGCAGAACCTGGCGGAGCGGTGCGGGTTCGTGCAGGAAGGGCGCGAGCGCGCGTCGATCTGGCTGCACGGCCGCCGCGAGGACGCACTCCTCTGGTCGCTGCTCCCCGGAGACCCGCGGTGAAGCTCCACTCGCTGAAGGAGCGCGCGCTGCTCGTCGCGCCGATCCGCATCATCCTCGGGCTCGCCTGGATCGCCGCCGCCGCGTCGAGAGCGGGGCGAGGGCCGTCGCTGCTCGCCGGCGTCAGCGCCGCGCTGATCCTCGTCTTCATCGCGTTCAACGACCCGCGTTCCCGCTTCATCCGCAGCGCCGAGCCGCAGCCGGCGCCGCCGGATGCCGACGTCGCGCCGCGGCTCGAGCAGGCATTGAAGGCGATGCTCCCTTCGACCGTGGGCGTCTCGGTGCTCGCGGCGATCGCCCTGTTCCCGCAGCCGATCCTCTGCGCGTTCCTCGGCGGCGTGTCGGTCGGTCTCGGCGCCGCGGCCGCGCTCTCGGGGCTGCTGGCCGACCCGGCGCTCTACCTCGATCCCGCCACGAGCACCGTCTACCGCCGGTAATCCCTACGCTACGCGCGTGCAGAACTGGTCACTGACGGAGCTCGACTCCGGCGAGCGTGTCATCTCCGAGCCGCTCGACCATGTGCGCTCGGTCGCGGTCGGCTTCTGGATCGGCGCGGGCTCGCGCGACGAGAACACCGACCAGGCCGGCGTCACGCACTTCATCGAGCACCTGCTGTTCAAGGGGACGGAGCGCTACAGCGCGCTCGCCATCGCCGAGATCTTCGACGGCCTCGGCGGCGAGCTGAACGCAGCGACGTCGCGCGAGCACACGCTCGTCTACTGCCGCGTCCCGGATCACCATCTCGAGACCGCGGTCGAGGTGATGACCGACATGGTGTTCTCGCCGTCCCTCGCCGAGCTCGAGACCGAGCGCGAGGTGGTGCTCGAAGAGATCGCGATGTACGAGGACACGCCGCAGGAGTTGGTGCACGACCTGATCTCGGAGGCCGTCTTCGGCGACCATCCGCTCGGCCGGCCGGTGATCGGCACCGCGGAGGTCATCTCGTCGATCCCGCGCGACAGCATCGCGAGCTACCACGACACGCTGTACGTGCCTGCGAACATCGTCGTCGCAGGCGCAGGGAACGTGTCGCACGAGAAGCTCGTGGATCT
>DASZBP010000109.1:0-16994 GCA_035943915.1 Gaiellaceae bacterium
GCCCGCCGGGATCGAGCCGAACCTCGAACGGCGGTTCGACGTGCTCTGCCTCGCCGTCGATTGCCACCTCACGCACACCGTCGACGGCGAAGCGCAAGCCGACGCGCTCGTTCCACGAACGCTTCAGCAGACCGTGGGCGACGTAGAGATGCAGCTCGCCTGAGTCGAGCTGCTCGCGCGTGCCGTCGAGCCGGTACGCGTTGTTCGCGAACAGCACGACGCGTGCGACGACGGGAGCACCGTCGATCACCACGCGTTCCGGACGATGCAGCGAGCGCACCACCTGCAGCGCGCTGCGATGCACAAGCGTCGCGTACGCGCCGATCGAGACGTTGTTCAAGAACACGCGGTCGCCGACGTGCCCGACGTCGACCACGCGCGACACACCGGACGAGAACGCAGCCAGCGCCGCAATCGGATCGTCGAGATCGAGGCCGAGGTCGCGCGCGAAATGGTTGCGCGTTCCGAACGGCACGCACACGAACGGCACGCCGCGCTCGAGCGCGACACTCGCCACCGCGCCGAGCGTCCCGTCGCCGCCCGCCGCGCCGACGACGTCCGCCTCGCCGACGCATGCCGCCGGATCGTCGCCGGGCGAGAGAACGTGCGTCTCGATCCCCAGCTCTGCTGCGGCGGCGACCAGGGCGGGAGTCTCCTCTCCCGTCCCCGACCGCGGATTCACGATGAGGAAGCCTTTGGGCATGCCAATCGCGAAAGATAGGCCGATTGGCTCATGTGCACGTCCGATCTCCCGACGATCATCGGTTTATGGACGATCGCGGCACGCTCCATCTGATCGGCGAGGACCTGAAGACCTCCTGGGTCGAGGTCTGGGCCGCCGGCGGCATCGGCGAGATCGAGGACTACCTCGCCAAGCACCTGGCGTTCCTGACCTACCTCGACGAGACGAACTAGCGCAAGCACGATTCATGCGCTGCGCGCAGGGGTATCTGCGCCGCATGAAGCTGAGCTACATCTGGAAAGGCCTCCCCGGCCATCCGCTCCACCCGCCGCTGACCGACGCGACGATCGGCATCTACACGCTTGCGACGCTCGCCGCGGTGCTGAGCAAGCTGGGTGCCGCCGAGCACGGGTTCGCGCAGGCGTGGTGGCTCGCGCTGGTCGTCGGTCTCGGGACGACGGTGCTCACCGCCCTGACGGGCCTCGCCGACTGGCTCACGATCACATGGGGCAGCGAGCTCTGGAAGACGGCGACGCTGCACCTCAGCGCGATGGTGACCGCGACGGTGTTCTTCCTGATCGCCGCGATCGCCGGCCACGGTGGCTACGTCGATCACCGCGTGACGACGGGCGCGTTCATCCTCACGCTCGTCGGCTTCGGCCTGCTCACGCTCGGCGGGTGGCTCGGCGGCGCGATCGTCTACGTGCACGGGATGCGCGTGCTGAGTCTCCCGGAGGAACCGGCGCAACGGGCTGTCGCGCCGGTCCCACACGAAGAGAAAGTCGAAGCCGAGAGCTAGTCGGCCGCGAGGCCGAGAGCCTTCTCGAGCGAGCCCTTCGGCAGCGCTCCGACCGCGGATGCCTGCGGCTGGCCGCCCTCGAAGAGGATCATGAAGGGAATCGACGCGACGCCGTAGCGCTGCGCCAGATCCTGCTGCTCGTCGATGTTCACCTTCACGAGCTTCACGTCGTGCTCGTCCGCGATCCGGTCGAGCACCGGGGAGACTGCGTGGCACGGGCCACACCACTCCGCCCAGAAGTCGACGATCACCTTGCCGTCGCTCTGGATCACTTCCTGTTCGAACGTATCGCTTGTTGCTGTGGTTGCCATTGAGTTCCTTTCGGTGTCACTCCTAGGAACGCGGGAGCGGGAGGGATTCTTCCCGGTCGCTACGATCGAAACATGTTCCAGGCGCTACCGGACAAGCCCGATCACCCCACGCTCGAGCTGGAGATCCTCGATCTCTGGGAGCGCGAGGGCACGTTCGAGCAGCTCCGGCGCCAGAACGCCGACGGCCCGATCTTCTCGTTCGTGGACGGCCCGGTCACCGCGAACAAGGTGCTCGGCGTCCATACGGCGTGGGGCCGGACGCTCAAGGACGTCTTCCAGCGCTACAAGGCGCTTCGCGGCCATCACCTCCGCTATCAGAACGGCTGGGACTGCCAGGGTCTCTGGATCGAGGTGGGCGTCGAGCGCCAGCTCGGCCTCAACTCGAAGCGCGAGATCGAGGAGTACGGCCTCGAGGAGTTCGCGCGCAAGTGCCGCGACGTCGTCGTCTGGTCGACCACGGAGCTGACGAAGGGCTGCAAGCGCCTCGGCCAGTGGATGGACTGGGAGAACGACTACTTCACCTTCAGCGACACGAACATCGAGTACGTCTGGCGGATGCTGAAGACGGTGAGCGAGCGCGGCTGGCTGTACCGCGGCCATCGCTCCACCGAGTGGTGCCCGCGCTGCGGCACGTCGATCTCGCAGCACGAGCTCACCGGCAGCTACGTCGACCGCGCCGACCCGTCGCTCTACGTCCGCTTCCCGCTGCTCGATCGCCCCGGCGAGTCCCTCGTCGTCTGGACGACGACGCCGTGGACGCTGCCCGCGAACGTCGCCGCCGCCGTCCGGCCCGACGGGGAGTACGGCCGCCGCGCGAACGGTGAGTGGGTGATGGCGGCGCGCTACCCGGCCGAGAAGCTCGAGGAGACCAGGCGCGGCGAGGAGCTCGTCGGCTGGCGGTACGAAGGCCCCTTCGACGAGCTCGCGCCGGGGTCAGGCGTCGAGCACCGCGTCATCCCGTGGGACGACGTGTCGGCCGACGAGGGCACCGGCATCGTCCACATCGCGCCCGGCTGCGGCGGCGAGGACTTCGAGCTCTCGCGCACGCTCGACCTGCCCGTGCTGACCCCGGTCGACGAGAGCGGGCGCTTCTACGACGACTACGGCTGGCTGCACGGCCTCTCGACCGTCGAGGCCGCGGAGCAGATCATCGGCAACCTCGAGGAGAAGGGCCGCCTCGTCGAAGCCGGCCTGTACGAGCACCGCTACCCCGAGTGCTGGCGCTGCCACACGCCGCTGATCTTCCGCATCGCCGACGACTGGTTCATCTCCGTCGAGGAGCTGCGGCCGCGGATGATCGCGGCGAACGAGGCCGTCGAATGGGTGCCCGGCTACTTCCAGAAGCGCATGGAGGACTGGCTGCGCAACATGGGCGACTGGAACATCTCCCGCCGCCGCTACTACGGCCTGCCGCTTCCGTTCTATCCGTGCAGCTGCGGCCACCTGAACGTGATCGGCTCGAAGGCCGAGCTCGCCGAGCGCGCGCTCGAAGGCATGGAGCAGCTCGAGGAGCTGCGCCGTCCGTGGATCGACCGCGTGCCGATTGCATGTGAGAAGTGCGGCGAGCGCATCGACCGCGTCGTCGAGGTCGGCGACGTGTGGCTCGACGCCGGCATCGTCCCGTTCTCGACGCTCGGCTGGCAGAACGACGAGGTCGTGCCGGAGGGCTACGCAACAGGGGCGGCGAAGGGCCTCACGCACGCCGACCTGCCGGACAACGCGTACTGGGAGAAATGGTTCCCCGCCGACCTCGTGTCGGAGATGCGCGAGCAGATCCGTCTCTGGTTCTACTCGCAGCTCTTCATGTCGGTCGTGCTCGTCGGGCGGGCGCCGTTCAAGCGCATCCTCGGCTACGAGAAGATGTTCGACGAGACGGGCCGGGAGATGCACGGCTCGTGGGGGAACATGATCGAGGCGAACGAGGCGTTCACGCAGATGGGCGCCGACGTGATGCGCTGGCAGTACGCGGCACAGCCGCCGAACCAGGATCTGTGGTTCGGGTTCGGGCCGGCGCACGAGATCAAGCGCCGGCTCCTCACGTTCTGGAACTCGGCGAAGTTCCTCGTCGACTACGCGAACATCGAGGGCTTCGAGCCGTCGTGGTCACAGCTCGAGCCGACCGGCGACTTGCGTCCGCTCGACCGCTGGCTCGTCGAGCGCACGAAGCAGCTCGTGCGCGACGCCGAAGCCGGTTACGAGGCGCTGCTCTCCGGCGAGGTCACGCGCGCATTCGAGGCATTCGTCGACGACGTGTCGAACTGGTACATCCGCCGTTCGCGCCGCCGCTTCTACGCGTACGACGAAGCCGCGTTCCGCACGCTGTGGTTCGCGCTCGTGCAATCGCTGCGTGTGATCGCGCCGGTGATGCCGTTCCTCGCCGACCACCTCTGGCGCAATCTCGTGCCGGACGGTCACGCGTCGGTGCATCTCGCCGGCTGGCCTGAGACGGGCGACGCCGACACGGCATTGCTCGACGACATCGCGAACGTGCGCCGCATCGTCGAGCTCGGCCGGCAGGCGCGCGCGACGTCGAGCCTGAAGCTGCGTCAGCCGCTCCGCCGGCTCGTTGTCGCCGGCGCGACCTCTGCCCACGCCGACGAGATCGGCGAGGAGCTGCGGGTGAAGGAAGTCGAGTTCGGCGAGGTCGAGGCGTCGGAGCTGCGCGTGAAGCCGAATCTGCCGAAGCTCGGGCCCAAGCTCGGCGCAGCCCTGCGCGACGTGAACGCGCGTCTCCAGCGCGGCGAGTTCGAGGAGCTCGACGGGGGCCGCTTCCAGGTCGACGGCCATGTGCTCGAGCCCGACGAGGTGCTCGTCGAGCGCGTGGGCCGCGAAGGCTGGGCGGTTGCGAGCGAAGGCGGCGTGACGGTCGCCCTCGACACCACGCTCGACGACGAGCTGCTGCGCGAAGGCCGCCTCTACGACCGCATCCACGAGGTCAACGTGCTGCGCAAGGAGACCGGCCTCGACGTCACGGACCGGATCCAGCTCTGGATCCCCGACGAGGATCTGATCGCGCAGTACGCCGAGCGCATCAAGGACGAGACGCTTGCGGTCGAGCTCGAGCTCGGCGAGTTGCGTCTAGCTCTGCTCGGCGGCGAGCGCGAGCTCGCGCCGTAGCTCGACCGGCAGCCGGAACTCGACGTCCTCGCTGACCAGCTTGTACGGCTCGATGTCGTCGACGCCGCGCGCGCGGAACCAGTCGCAGACGCGGTCGACGAGCCGCTCCGGCGCAGACGCGCCTGCGGTGATGCCGACGATCTCGTGACCTTCGAGCCACGCCTCGTCGATCTCGGTCTCGTCGTCGATCAGGTACGAGTCGACGCCGCTCGCCTGCGCGACCTCGACGAGCCGGTTCGAGTTCGACGAGTTTCGCGAGCCGATCACGAGCAGCAGGTCGATCTCGTTCAGCATCTCCTTCACGGCCCACTGCCGGTTGGAGGTGGCGTAACAGATGTCTTCCTTCTTCGGCGCGTAGATCGTCGGGAAGCGCTCCCGTAGCGCTGAGATGACCTCTTGCGTCTCGTCGACGGAGAGCGTCGTCTGCGTGATGTACGCAAGCTTCGCGTCCGGCGGCAAGTCGAGTGTCGCGACCTCGGCTGCGCTCTCGACGAGGACGATCGAGTCGGGCGCCTCGCCCATCGTGCCGACGACCTCCTCGTGGCCGGCGTGGCCGATGAGGATGACCGTGTACCCGTCGGCGGCGTAGCGGCGCGCCTGCACGTGCACCTTCGTGACGAGCGGGCAGGTGGCGTCGATTGTGTTCAGCTGGAGCCGGGCCGCGTTCTCGTGCACCTTCGGCGCCACGCCGTGCGCGGAGAACACCACCGTGGCGCCCTCGGGCACCTCCGTCTCTTCCTCGACGAAGATCGCCCCGCGCGCCTCGAGGTCGCGGACGACGTGCAGGTTGTGGACGATCTGCTTGCGGACGTAGACCGGCGTGCCGTACAGCTCGAGCGCCCGCTCAACGGTTTCGACGGCCCGCTCGACCCCCGCGCAATAGCCACGAGGAGACGCCAGGAGAAGCTTCCGCACCATCGACCGAAGGGTAGCCGCGCTCGCCGGTTCATCCGGCGAGCGCCAACCCACGCGCCGACGAAGGGCCCATGATGGGAAAAGGAGACACGGCCTACGGCCGTGTCGACAGTTTTCCCCTAGAAACGAAGAAGCCCGCTGCTCGGGGGGTCGTCGCAGCGGGCTCCTCGTGATTGCTCACCGCGTCGAACTTCCCAAGGGACGCGCGCCGCGGTTCGCATCGCCCAGTGGGCTGGAAGCTACCGCCGTGTTGTCTGAGGGGAAATAGGCCGCTAGGCCCATCTTTTCAATCCGTACGACGTAGCATTCTCTCGCCCAGTGAGCCAAGGAACGCAAGCCATCGTCTTCAATGCGCTGCCCCTGCTGATCGTCGCAGCGGCATACGCCGTGGTCGCGGGAGCGGTGCTGCCGCCCCTGTGGGGCGGCCGCGCGCGCTCGCACCCACTCGACTGGGCAACCGCCCTGGTCTTCCCGGCGATCGCCGGGGCGGCCGGGATCATCGGCGCCACGGTCTGGTACGACCGCGAGCCGCTCGCCGGTCACGTGTGGCCGGCGTTCGTCGCATCGCTGCTCGCGCTGATCCCGGCGCTGCTCCTGATTGCGCGCTGGCGCGAGCGGATGAACGTGGTCGGCGGCGCCGGCCGCGCTCAGGAGGCCCAGCGCGAGGTCGGCGCGCTCACCGAGATCTCGCCGGCGCTCGCGCGCGCCCGCGAGCCGGCGGACGTCTGCCGTCCGCTCGTGCGCCGCGTCGCCGAGCTGATGCGAGTCGGCTTCGTCGGCGTCGCGGTGGTCACCGAGAACGACGCCGAGGCGGTCGGCATCTACGCCGAGCGCGACGCGGAGCCGGCGGAGTGGTGGGAGGCCGTGCGGGTCAACCTGCGCGAGGAGTCGTCCGGGATCGCGAGCGCGGTGTTCGACGCGGCGCCGGTCACCGTGTTCGACATCGCCGGCTCGCCGCTCGTCTCGAGCCGGCTGGCGATCGCCGTCGGGGCCCGCAGCGGCGCATGGATCCCGATGATCGCCGAGGAGCGCGTCGTCGGAGTGCTCACGCTGGCGTCGACCGCCGAGAAGCGCGCGTTCACGCAGGACGAGCTCACCCTCCTGCAGGCGGTCGCGGCCGAGGCTGGGATCGCCCTCGAGCGGCTGCGCGCGGCGTCGGCGCTGGCGAGCGCGCTCGAGCGCGAGCGCGTGGTCGCGGAGATGACGCGGCGCGTGCACGGTGAAACCGTTCGCGAGGACGTCATCCGCGTAGCGGGCGAGGAGCTGGAGAAGGTCGGACTGGCCGGCGTCACGATCGACGTGGACGGGACTGCCCACGCCTCCGATGAGCTCACGCAGATCGAGCGCTTCCTGGTCGAGACCGTCGAGCGCGAGGTGCGGTCTGCGCTGCAGACAACGCGGCTGCTCGACGAGAACCGGCGGCGCCTCGCGCAGCAGCGCGCACTGCTCGATGCCGCCGGCGTCGTGACGAGCGAGCTCGACGTCGACACCGTCCTGCGGCGCCTCGTCGGCGAGGTGACGAAGCTGCTCGAGGCAGACGCGGCCGACTGCTACCTGCTCGACGCGAGCCGCGGCGTCCTGCGCTGCGCCGCTGTGCACGGCATCGACGAGGAGCTGGTCGGCTTCGAATTCCCGTCGGACCGAGGGCTGGCCGGGGAGGCGCTGCGCACCGGCGCGCCGATCGTCGGCGAGAACTACGAGACCGTCGGGGCGACCGTTCCGCATCCCGCATACGCGGAGTTCACGAGCGCGCTCGTCGCGCCGATGGCGTGGTCGGGCGAGACGTGGGGCGTGCTCGGCGTAGGCATCAAGGATCCGGCACGCACCCTCGGCGCGACGGAGATCGAGTTGCTCGAAGCGTTCGCATCGCTCGCTTCGCTCGCCCTGCGCAACGCCGAGAGCTTCGCCGAGCGCACGCGCCAGGCACGCGCGCAGCGCGGCTTCTACCGGATCGCTTCGCTGCTGGGCGAGCCGCTCTCGCTCGCGGAGACGTACGACGCCGCGGCGCAGGCCGCGGCCGAGGCGCTCGGCGGCGACTACGCGGCGGTGCTCGTCGACCAGCGCGTCGCCGGCGGCCACGAGTTGCCGGTCGCGATTCTCGGGCTCCAGACTCCGAGCGTCGTGCTCGAGACGGGGGGCACCGTGCTTGCCGCCGCCGACCTGGCCTCCGACGAGCGCTTCCCGGATGCGTGGCGCTCCGCGCCGTGCGCATCGCTGCTCGCGATTCGCGTCGGGAGCGAGCCCGACGCGATCGTCGTCGTGCTGTTCGCAGACCCGCGGACGTTCGAGCACGACGATCTCGAGCTCGCGCAGCACCTTGCCGGCGCAGCGCGCGGCGCGCTCGACCGCGCGCGCATGTTCGAGTCGGAACGCTCCGCTCGCTCGCTGTCGCAGCACCTCGCGCGCACGGGCAGCCTGCTCGCGACCGAGCTCGACCCGGACTCCGTCATCGCCGCCGTCGTCGAAGAGGCGGCTGCGCTCCTCGGTGCCGACGCCGCGGCGCTGCTCACGCTCGAGGGCGAGCATCTCGTCGTCGGCGCGGCGACCGGCGACGGCGCAGATGCCGCGATCGGCGAGCGCTCGCCTGCGACCGGGTTCGTCGGCGGCGACGTCGTGCAGTCGCGCGAGCCCGTCGCGCACGACGACGTGTCGGGCGACCCATCGCTCGCCGACGCCGACGCGCTGCTCGCGGCCGGTCATGCCGCGTTCCTCGGCGTGCCTCTGCTGGGCGGCTTCGAGGACCCGCTGCGCGGCGTGCTCGCCGTGTACTGCCGCGCGCCGCGGCGCTGGCGCGACGAGGAGGTGCAGGCGCTGAGCGCGCTCGCCGCAAACGCATCCGTCGCGCTTGCGAACGCCGAGCTGTACCACCGCGTCGCGCTCGAGCGCGAGCAGAGCGTCGCGATCCTTGCCAACATCGCCGAGGGCGTCGTCGCCGTCGACCGCGACGGGCACGTCGTGCTCTGGAATGCCGCCGCCGAGGAGATCACCGGCGTGCCCGCCTCGGAGGCGCTGACCCGAACGCCCGCCCAGGTCCTGCAGCGCGAGCTCGAGTCGGAGAGCGGCGGCACCAACCGCCTGATCGCGATTCCGCGCGCCGGCAAGGAAGTGTGGCTGTCGCTGTCCGAGGCTGTGATGCGCGACCCGAGCGGCATGGTCGCCGGCCGCATCTTCGCGTTCCGCGACATCTCGGCCGAGCACGGCGTCGAGCAGATGAAGTCCGACTTCGTGTCGACGGTCTCCGTCGAGCTGCGCACGCCGCTGACGTCGATCTACGGCTTCGCACAAACGCTGCTGCGCGGCGACATTGCGTTCACCGAGGAAGAACGGCGCACATTCCTCGAGTTCATCGCGCGCGAGTCCGAGCGGCTCACGGAGATCGTCGACGCGCTGCTCGACGTCGCCGCGCTCGACACCGGCGACCTTCCCATGGCGCTCACGCCGACAGACGTGCGTGAGATCGTGCGCGACGTCGTCGATGCTGCCGAGCGCGCGAACGAGAACGGTCACCGTTTTGTCGCAGCGGTCGACGGGGATGAGCTTGCTGCAGAGGCCGACCCCGACAAGCTGCGGCAGGTGCTCGACCAGTTGCTCTCGAACGCGGTGAAGTACTCGCCCGCGGGAGGGACGGTCACGGTTGCCGCACGCAGAAGCGGCGACTCGGTCGAGATGTCGGTGAGCGACGAGGGCGCAGGGATCCCGCTGTCGGAGCGGGAGCGGATCTTCACGAAGTTCTACAAAGCGGGCGACGGGCAGGCGCGGGGGACGGGGCTGGGCCTCTTCATCGCCCAGGGACTTGTCCGCGAGATGGGAGGACACATGTGGGTTGACTCAGAAGAGGGACGCGGTTCGCGGTTCGCATTCGAACTGCCGCTCGCGCACGGATAATGGCTCCGGTGACCGATACGACGAACAACGACGGCGTGCGCGTTCTCGTGATCGACGACGAGGCGCCGATCCGCCTGCTCTGCCGCGTGAACCTCGAGGCCGAGGGGATCGAGGTGCTGGAGGCGGCGGACGGGCCGGCCGGGCTCGAGAAGGCGCGTGCGGAGATCCCGGACGTCATCCTGCTCGACGTGATGATGCCGGGGCTCGACGGCTGGCGGGTCGCGGAGGAGCTGCTCGACGGCGAGCGCACGGCGGGCATCCCGATCGTGTTCCTCACGGCGCGCGCCGAGCTGCGCGACCGCGCGCGTGGGCTCGACCTGGGCGGCGTCGACTACGTGACGAAGCCGTTCAACCCCGTTGAGCTCGCACCGCTGGTGCGCGACCTGCTCGAGCGTGTCGCAAAGGGCGAGCGCGACGCGCTGCGCCGAGAGAAGTTGAACGAGCTCCGCTCGCTGCTCGAGAAGGAATAGAGGGACAGCGCCAGCCCCCCGGCCGGGCGCTCTCCCCTTACCCTGCGAAGTCGGCCGTGACGACGCGCGCGTCGGCGTAACCCTCGAACGAGCCGGTCAGCTCGCCGATGCCCACGCGGCGGAAGCTCGGCCGCAAGAGATTCGCGCGATGCTCGGGGCTGGCGAGCCACGCGGCGACGACAGCCTTCGCCGTCCCGAGTGACCCGGTGCCCCAGGCGAGGTTCTCGCCCGCAAGGGTGCCGTGGATCCGGAACCGCGCCATGCGCGTCCCGAAGGCGCCGTGCTCGAACACGTCGTTCGACAGCATCTCGTGGCTATGGAAGCGGGCGGCTTGCTCGAGCCGCGAGTCGACGCTCAGCGGCTTCAGCCCATGCTCCGCGCGAACGACGTTCATCTGGTGCAGAAGCGAGGACTCTGGCGACGTCATCGTCGATGCGCCGGCCGTCGGCACGAGCACCAGCAATGCCACGACTCCGATCAGCAGCCCCCTCAGCACTGCACGAGAATGACAAGAATATTTATTGCAAACCTCCCCCTTTAGGGGGGTTCTCGGCCCTGAATCTGTTCTTATCTGGCGGTCTGGGCCAGCCCGATCGCCGCGAGGACGACGGCGGCGCCGGCCAGCTGCACGCCGTTCAGCGACTCGCCGAGCCAGATCCAGGCGACGAGCGCGCCCGCGACCGGCTCGAGCATGGCCACGATTCCGGCAGTCGTCGCCGAGATATGGCGAAGGGCGCTGACCAGCAGGAAGAAGGGGACGATCGTACCGAAGACGATCATCCAGGCGGCAAGCGCCCAGATCGGCAGGTGCCACGACGCGACGTTGCCGCCGAGCGACGTGTCCGCCGTGATCGCGTGCCCGGGGAAGCTCCACCAGGGACTGATCACCGCCCAGAACACCGATGCGAACAGGAAGCCCCAGCCGAGGATCGAGACGGGATCGCGGTCGCCGACGGCGTGCTCGGCGAGCAGGACGTACGTCGCGTACGCAACGGCGCCGCCGAGCGCGAAGAGGATGCCCGCCGTCGACAGGCTCGCTCCGCCTCCGAACAGCTGCACGATCAGCGCGAGCCCGGCGAGTGCGAGCGCAAGCGCGACCCAGATGCGGCGGCGCACCGGCGCATGCTGCACGAAGCGCGCCCACAGCGCGACGAGCAGCGGCGCGAGGTACTCGATCAGCAGTGCTACGCCGATCGCGAGGCGGTGGATCGCAAGGAAGTAGAACCACTGCACGAACGCCAGGCCCGCGACGCCGAAGATCACCAGGTACGGCACCTCGCGACGCGTGAGCCGCAGCCGTCCGGGCGCGGCGACGGCGAGGATCAGCAGCAGACCCGCGGCCGCGCCGAGCGAGCGGAGCTGCGCGAGCCGCTCGGACGAGAGCCCGGACGAGAGGATCACCTTCGATACCGCGCCGTTGACGCCCCACAGCACCGCGGCCAGCGCCGCCATCGCGTAGCCGAGGCGCGGATGCCGGGTCCGCGCGGGGACGACGGGGAACGCTGCCTCGCTCATCTCGCCCGAACCTACACTGAGCGTTACGGGGCGTAGCTCAGCCTGGTTAGAGCGCTGCTTTTGGGGAGCAGAGGCCGAAGGTTCGAATCCTTCCGCCCCGACTAAGTTTCTGCGCGGTTGCGATTTTCGGCGCGACCTTCGGTCGCGTCTCCTCGCAACGGCGCGTGCTTCGGTGGATGGCTGGTGAACGCTCGGCGACGAAATCGCCGAGCGCTTCGAATTGGGCCGAGTGGCCCATTGCTGCGGGGGGCCTGGCTTGTGGTCTGGTTGGTCGAGGGCCGTGTTTCGTTCCATCTTCATCACTGCTGCTTTGTGCATTGCGCTGTGCGCATGCGCGGCGTCGGCGAGCGCCGCGCCGCGGATGTGGGTTGGGTTCCTCGACGACCAGACGTTCCGCTGGGCGCCCGACCGCGACGTCGGCTGGAACGAGGCGAAGCAGGTGCACACGTCGGTCGTGCGCACCGTCGTGCGGTGGGATCAGATCGCGCGCTGGCGACCCGCGAACCGGCTGAACCCGTTCGACCCGGCGTACAACTTCAAGGACCTCGACGACTTCGTCGTCCATGCTCAGCAGCGCGGGACCGAAGTGCTGCTGACGCTGTGGGGCACGCCGGCGTGGGCGAACGGCGACGCCGCGCCGCGCGTGCCGCCGACCGACACGGCGGACTTCGCCGCGTTCGCGCACGTCGTTGCGGCGCGCTACTCCGGCGCTTCCCTACGCCCGCTTCTTCTCCATCTGGAACGAGCCGAACTCGCCGACGTTCCTGAGCGCGCCGGATCCGGCGTCGGCGTACGCCGCGCTCGCCGAGGCCGGCTACGGAGCGATCAAGGCAGCGAGCCCGCAGGCGACGGTCGCGATCGGCGAGACCGCGGCCGCGCACGCCCCGGGCACGTTCATCGACGCACTCGCCGCCGCCGACCCGACGTTGCGCTTCGACGCGTGGGCGCATCACCCATATCCCGCGGACCCGTCGGGCTCGCCCGACACACCGCGCGCCTGGCCGAACGCAGGCATGCGCGAGCTCGGCCGCCTCGACAACGAGGTCGCGTCCGCGTTCGGCCGGCCCGACGTCCCGCTTTGGGTCACCGAGTACGGCGAGCCTGGCACCTACGTGTCACCGTCGCGGTAGGCGGACGATCTCGCACAGGCGGTCGACCTCGCAGCGGCGGAGCCGAGCGTGCAGATGTTCATCTGGCTGATGCTCCGCAACCATCCGGGGACGCCGTGGCAGAGCGGCATCGCGCAGAAGCCGGCGCTGCAAATCTTCGGCACCGACGCTGCGAAGTACGACGCGCGCAACCCTGTCGTGCCGTTCAGCGGCCAGCGCCGATCGTTCCTGCTTCGCGTACCGGCGCTCGAGCTGCGCTGGCATCTCAACCCCGGCGCGCGCGTGGGCGTCCAGTACCGCGTCGCGATCCGCGGCCGCCGCGTGACGAGCGGGATGCTCGCCGTGCGCATGAGCAAGGACGGCTGGGTTTCCGTGCCGCTGCATTTCGCCGCGGCGCCGACCCATGACTACACGGTGACGGTGAAGCTCGAGGACATCCACGGGTTCCGCGTGACGCGCACGCTGAACCTGCAGGGCGCTAGCGCAGCTGCCACTCCCCGTGGCGCAGGATCGGCACCCGCTCACCTGAGCCGCTGACGCCGTCCACCTCGAGCTCGTCGCTGCCGATCATGAAGTCGGTGTGGATCGACGAGTGGTTGACGCCGGGCTCGTGCCGTTCCTCCGGCGACAGCTCGTGCGCCGACGGCACGTTCTCCGGGAAGCCGTCACCGAGCGCGATGTGCGACGACGCGTTCTCGTCGAACAGCGTGTCGTAGAACACCAGCCCTGTTTTTCCGACGGCCGACGTACGGTCGACGAGTGCGACCTCGCCGAGTCGTGCCGCGCCTTCGTCGGTCGCGATGTGGGTCTGCATGAGGCTCTCGCCGGACTCCGCCCGCACGTCGACGGCGCGACCGCCTTCGAAGCGGATCTCGAGGCGGTTCACGATCGTCCCCTGGATCTGCAGCGGCAGCGTCGAGCGCACGGTCCCGTCGACGCGCCGCGCGTCCGGGCAGGTGAAGACCTCCTCGGTCGGCATGTTCGGCACGTGCGTGATCCCGTTCGACGTCATGCTTGCCGACTCCCAGACGCTGTCTGGATGAAGCCCGATCCGGAGGTCGGTGCCGGGACCGCGGTAGTGCAGATGATCGAAGCGCCTCTCGTTGAGCCCCTCGGCGCGCGCCGAGAGCCGCGCCATGTGCTCCTGCCACGCCGCGACGGGATCGTCCGCGTCGAGACGCGTGGCCGACGCCACCGCGTCCCAGAGGCGCTCGACGTCCGGCTCACCGAACACCGTCTGCGCCCAGCCCTCGTTCGGGTACGCGACGATCGTCCAGTTGGACTTGCCGCCCGACAGCTCGAGCGACGCCTCGGCCACCTCGCGTGGACGCGAGCGCGCGACGCGGTCGCCGTCGAGGTCGGCGAAGAGCTGCGGCTCGGGGTTCCCGGAGATCGCGCACAGCGCTCCGGCCGACTCGCCGAGGTCGCGCAGCCTCTGCACGCTCCAGGGCGGCGAGAATCCGAGCATCTCGTCGCTCGCTCCGGCGATGTGCTCCTTGCGCACGTGCTGATCGGTGTACGTGACGTCGACGTACCGCGCGCCCGCGGCGTACGCCTCGCGCGCGATTGCGCGGGCAAGCGGCGCGTGCTCGATCATTGCGTTGATGAGGAGCGTCTGCCCCGGCTGGAGGTTGAGCCCGACCTTGACGGCCAGGCGGGCGTAGCGGGTCAGGCGGTCGTCCATCCGGGCAACTTACAGACCGACGCGCTGCCTACACTGGCGCACCGTGGCACGTGCACTGATCCTCTGCGTCGGGATTGCCCTCGTGGCGGCTGCGTGCGGCCCTCCCGGGCCGAAGACGTACAGCGAGGCGAAGAGCCGCGCATGCGTCGTCGGCGAGCATCTGCACGTCGGGCTGCCGCCTGCGTCGGACTTCATCGCGTCGACCGCGCTCGGCGGTGCGTACCGCGTGAAATTCCACGACAACGCCGTGACGGTGTCGTTCGGGAGCGACCCGACGAATGCGTCGGGGCTCGATGCCGGTTACCGGTCGGTGCACGCCAAGAACGTCGGCATCGACGACGTCCTGCGCACGCAGGGAAGCGCCGTGATGCTCTGGCACGGGCACCCGAGTGACGGCGAGCTCGCGCTGATCCAGGACTGCCTCAAGTAGCGCCCTCTTCCGCGAGGAAGCGCCGGAACCAGTAGAGGAACACGACGAACAGCACGAGCGCCTGCTCGCTCGCCATCGTCACGCCGGCGATCTGCTGGTCGGCGAGCGGCGACAGGCCCCACACGCGATCGTGCACGTGGACGTAGTACGGGTACGCCGGCTTCGGCAGCAGCGCGAACAGGAGGCCGAGCGGTGACGCAAACACGAACGCGGCGAACGCGTACACGGTGCGCGTCGACGACTTCAGGCGCCGCGGCACGTTCTGCAGCAGTGGCCACCACACGAGGATGCCCGTCGCGAAATAGCAGGCGTGCTCGATGTGGATCAGCCACGACTGGTGGTTCAGCGCGGCGTCGTAGATGGGCGGTGCGTGCCACGCGAAGTAGTTCACGAGCCACACCGGGAGTGCGAACGCCGGGTGCGTGGCCGCGCGCCACGGGCGTGCGCGCGCAAGCCACTCGGCCATCGGCCGTGAGATGCCGAGCACTGCGAGCAGCGGCGCCCACTCCGCGAGGATCACGTTCTGCAGCAGATGTGCCGTGAGCAGGTAATGGAGGCCGAGATGGTGCAGCGGCGTCCAGAACGCGACCGCGAGCAGCGCCATCGCGCCGGCGTAGCAGCCGATGCGCCACCGCGGCGCTCCGGCGAGCCCGACTGCGAAGAGGTAGAGCAGCGAAAGCGCCGGGATGACGACCGTCGTGTCGACATCGGCCTGCCACGCGTATGGCGAGTGGGCGAGGAGCACGCGTCGAGGCTAGACGTTCAGTCGAGCCACTCGGGTCTGTCGAACCCGCCGTATTCCTGGATCGATCCGTAGATCGTCTGGACGATCCTGCTGGAATGGACAACCAGTGCGCACGTTCCGTAGGGCAGCTTGCCTGCGCGCTTCTTCTTGCTGCACTTGGAGTACACGTTCACAGTCGACTTCCTCAACGCCGTACGGCATGCACCCGGCCGCGTAGCCAGGATCATTTCGACGAGCCAGCTCGCGACCCTCTCGTTGATAGTTGCGGCGCACGGTCCGCGCCCGCTCCGCTTTCTTGACGCTCGAAACGAGAGTCCCATGGCCCTGCATTGAGACGAGACGCGCACGTGCCGCAGGCGTCAATTCAACGTTGCGTACCCAAAGGATGGCGGAGCTCTTGGCAACATCCAGCGTGACTGCGAGCTCGTTGAGCGTGCGTCCGTGCGCGCTTCGAGGGTGACGTGCCGCGTGTTGCTCCTTCGTTTTCAATAATGAAAACGGTAGCGACTGCCGAGGACGGCCGAAGCGGGCGGCGGGAATCGAACCCGCGTACCTAGGGTGGAAACCTAGTGCTCTGCCATTGAGCTACGCCCGCGATGGCGACTAGCGTAGCCGCGTGCCACCCGAAATCAGACGAGTCTCCGCCGGTGAGTGGCGCGCGTTCCGCGACATCCGTCTCGCCGCGCTGCTCGATGCGCCCGACGCCTTCGGCAGCACGTACACCGAGTCGTCCGCGCGCCCGGAGGACTGGTGGCGCGAACGGACGCGCCTGTCGGCCGAGAGCGACGAGCAGGCGATGTACCTCGCGTGGGACGGTGAGACCCCCGTCGGCCTCGCGGGGACGTTCTTCGACGACCCCGACTGGGTCGTGATCGCGATGTGGGTCGACCCGGCACATCGCGGCCAGGGCCTCGGCCGGCTGCTGCTCGACGCCGTCGTCGACTTCGAGCGCACGCAAGGAGCGACGGAGTCCGTGCTCGGCGTCGTGGACGGCAACGACGCGGCCCGCGCGCTCTACGAGCGGTACGGCTACCAAGACAACGGCGTCGCGAACCCGCTGCGCGAAGGCGAGCCGCTGATCGTGCGCGAAATGACGCTGAAGCTCTAGCGGAGTTGGTCGGCGAAACGTTCGAGCTCCTGCGCGTGCAGGCCGATCTCGCCGCTCTCGATCGCAGCCTTCACGTCCCGCGCAAGCTGCAGCGCCTCGCTCGTCTGGTCGACATCGAGCACCGTCTCCATCGAAGCGACGACGCCGTTGCCCTCGTGGAGCTGGATGTCGACCGTTGTCAGCTGCTTCTTGTCGTCGATGTAGGGATCGTCCGGCACGCCGAC
>DASZBP010000110.1:0-1544 GCA_035943915.1 Gaiellaceae bacterium
CTTCGACAGGTCGAGCACGTCGTTGATGAGCGCGAGGAGATGCTTGCCGGACGACCTGATCTTCACGAGGTCCGGGACGTACTCCGTGTCGCCGTTCTCCTCGGCGTCTTCCTTCAGCATCTCGCTGTAGCCGATGATCGCGTTGAGCGGCGTGCGCAGCTCGTGACTCATGTTCGCGAGGAACCTGCTCTTCGCCTGGTTCGCCGATTCCGCTTCGCGCTTGGCGCTGAGCAGATCGGTGACGTCGTGATACAGCGCCATGATGCCGACGTTCTTCCCTTCCACCGTCACCGGCACGCCCGCGAGCTCCACGTCGAGCAACGAGCCGTCCTTGCGCCGCCGCTTGCCGATTCCCTTCGCGGTGCGGTGCGTCGCCTGGCTGGTGTATGCCTTCGCTTCGGCCCTGGTCTCCTCGGTGTTGATGAGCTCATCGAGATCGCGCCCGACGCCCTCCGCCTGCGAGTAGCCGAACAGTCTCTCGAACGCCGGATTGAACGACGTTATCCGCCCGTTCGTTTCGAGCGTGACGATGGCGACGGGACTGTTCACGACGACGGCTTCGAAGTACTCCTTCTGCCGCTGCGCTTCGGTGTAGAGCCGCGCGTTCTCGATCGCGATCGCGGCCTGCGGCGCGAAGAGGTTGAGGAGACGCAGATCGTCCGCGCCGAACTGCCGCTCCGGATCCGAATGCACGCTCGCGATCGCGCCGACCAGCCGGCGTCCGATCATCAGCGGCGCCGCCATCACGGCGCGCACGGTGCTTCGCACGTCGGAGTACTTCCCCGATCGTCCGACCCACTCGTCGTACTCCGGGATGATCAGCGGCTCGTGTGTGACGGCGACGGTTCCCATCGCGCCTTCGCCGAGCCCGAGGCGCACGCCCGTCGAGTCCTTGCCGATGTGGTGACTCGCGACGACGACGAGCTCGTGCGCCTGCTCGTCGTAGATCGCCAGCTCGCCGCCCGTGACACCGAGCAGCGTCACGGCGCGCTCGAGCACCGCCTGCAGCAGCTTGGACAGCTCGCGCTCGGACGACAGGTCCGCCATCGTGTCGAGCAACGCCTTCTGCTCGTCGGCGCGGCGCCGCTCGCTCACGAGCAGTCGCGCTCGCCCGATCGCGAGACTCGCGAAGTCCGCGACGGCCGCGAGCACCTTGAAGTCGGACGTCGTGAACGCGTTCGGCTCGGTGCTCTCCACGACGAGCACGCCGATGATCTCACCGTCCACGTGCAGCGGGACGTCCACCTCGGAGCCCGTGTTGAGGCTCGGGAGATAGCTCCGCTCGCGCGTGACCATCGGCGTGTAATGGAGCTTCGCGTCCTGCAGAGCTCGCTCGCTCAGTCCCTGGCCGGGGTGGACGCGCCACACCTTCGGCACGTCCGGCCATCCGATGCTCGCGCGGAGCACGCGGTCGCCGGTCTGATCCAGGAGGAAGACACCGAGGAAGTCGTAGCCGAGCGCTTCGTCGTGGAGGCCGTCCACGACGCGCTGGCAGACCTGCGCTTCGTCGGTCGCCGCGGCGACTTCGACGGCAAGCCGAAGCA
>DASZBP010000111.1:0-3117 GCA_035943915.1 Gaiellaceae bacterium
CTGCGACTGTTGAGGTTGTGGAGTTGAGCTCGGAAGAGCACGAGCTGGGGATCCGCCAGCGGCTGGCGGGGCTCTCGCGGCTGCCGCTGCTGCGCGGCGCGCGCGTCTCCGGAGAAGCGGAACGGCTGGAGAAGCAGCTCGAGCGGCTCAAGGAGGACACGACCGACGAGGCGATCTGGCGCTCGGTCGAGCTCGCGCGGCACCCCGACCGGCCGTACACGCTCGACTACGTCGCGCGCATGCTCGACGACTGGGTCGAGCTGCACGGCGATCGCAGCCGCGCCGACGACGGCGCGCTCGTCACAGGGATCGGCTCGCTCGACGGCCGCACCGTCGTGGTGATCGGCCATCAGAAGGGCCGCGACGTGAAGGAGCGGCTCGACCGCCAGTTCGGCATGGCCTACCCGGAGGGCTACGTGAAGGCGATGCGCGTGATGGAGATCGCGGAGCGCTTCGGCTTCCCGGTGCTCTCCCTCGTCGACACGCCTGGCGCGTATCCCGGCGTCGCGGCGGAGCAGCACGGCCAGGGCGGCACGATCGCGCGCTCGCAGGCCGTCATGTCGCGGCTCACCGTCCCGAGCGTCGCATGCATCATCGGCGAGGGCGGCTCCGGCGGCGCCGTCGCGATCGCCGTCGCCGACCGCGTGCTCATGCAGGAGAACGCGATCTACTCCGTGATCACGCCGGAAGGCTGTGCCGCGATCCTCTGGCGCGACGCCGGCGAGGCGAAGAAGGCCGCCGCCGCGTTCAAGCCGGACGCGGGCCACTGCCTCGACCTCGGCGTGATCGACGGGATCGTCTCGGAGCCCCAGGGCGGCGCGCAGAACGACCACGACGCCGCGGCCCGGCTGCTCAAGGCCTCGCTGGTCGAGGCGCTGGACGAGCTCGGCGAGGTCCCTGGCGAGGAGCTTCGCCGCCGCCGCCGCGCCAAGTTTCGCGGCATGGGCGTTTTCGCTTAGCCAACCCGCTTTTCCACAGGATCCACAGCCTTTTCAACGGGGATCAACCTCGGTCCAAAACGCGTCGGGGCCCGCCACAAGTGCGGGCCCCTAGCGCCTAACCCCCCGTCAGGTGGAGAAGCTTCGCGCAGATTGTTCACCTGCGGCGCAGGCTTGAAACCTGAGCCCTGTGGAAAACGCCAAGCTTCTGCCGTGAGCCTCGACGACTACCGCCGCAAGCGCGACCCGAAGCAGACGCCGGAGCCGTTCGGCGGGCGCAAGCGCGGCAAGCAGCCGATCTTCGTCATCCAGCGGCACGACGCGCGCCGGCTCCACTACGACTTCCGGCTCGAGCGCGACGGGGTGCTGCTCTCCTGGGCCGTGCCGAAGGGCGTGCCGCTCGAGCCGGGCGCACGTGCCCTGGCCGTCCACGTCGAGGACCATCCGCTCGAGTACGCGAAGTTCCACGGCGAGATCCCGGCCGGGCAGTACGGCGCCGGCACGGTCGAGATCTGGGACAACGGCACGTACGAGCTGCTCGAGGAGAAGCGCAACGGGCAGCTGAAGGTACGCCTGCACGGGAAGCGGCTCGAGGGCGCGTGGACGCTCGTGCCCGCGCACATGGACGGCAAGAAGGAGAACTGGCTGCTGATCAAGAGCCACGACGAGAGCGGGGGCGAGATCGCGCAGGGCACGTACTCACCGATGCTTGCGACCCTGGCGACCGACCTACCCGGCGGCGACGGCTGGGTCTACGAGGTGAAGTTCGACGGCTTCCGCGCGATCGCGTATGTGCGCGGCGGCGAGTGCGAGCTCGTCTCGCGCAACGGCAACCGGCTCAACGACCGCTTCCCGGAGGTGGCGAAGGCGATCGTCAAGGCGGTGAAGACACCGAACGCCGTGCTCGACGGCGAGATCACGCGCATCGATCCGTCGGGCAAGTCGAGCTTCTCGGAGCTGCAGCAAGGCAGCGGGCCGCTCGTCTACTTCGCGTTCGACCTGCTCGAGGTCGACGGCGAGCCGCTCGTCGACCTGCCGCTGCTCGAGCGCAAGGAGCGACTGCAGGCGTTGCTCGACAAGCGCGTCACGTCGGTCTCGTACTCCGACGGCTTCGACGACGGCGAGGCGCTGTTGCACGTCGCGCGCGAGCAGCACCTCGAAGGCATCATCGCGAAGCGCAAGGACTGCCCGTACAAGCAGAAGCGCACGCGCGACTGGCTGAAGATCAAGACCGACAGCAACGACGAGTTCGTCGTCGCCGGCTACACCCGCGGCAGCGGCCGCCGCGCGAACACGTTCGGCTCACTCGTCCTCGCCGCGAACGAGGACGGCCAGCTCCGATACGTCGGCAACGTCGGCACCGGCTTCAACGACGCGGAGATCCGCAGGCTGCTGAAGCTGCTCCGGCCGCTGGAGACGGAATCCTGTCCTTTCAGCGAAGTGCCGAAGATGCCGAAGGTGCGAAAGGGCGACGTGCAGTGGGTCGAGCCGAAGCTGGTCGCGCAGGTGCGCTACGGCGAGTTCACACACGACGGCCACCTGCGGCACCCCGCGTACCTGGGCCTGCGCGACGACAAGGCACCGGAGGAGGTGACGAAGCCGCCCGACCCGCGCCTGAAGCTCACGAATCTCGACAAGCCGTTCTGGCCGGACGAGGGCATCTCGAAGGGCGACCTGCTCGCGTACTACGAGGCGATCGCACCGGTGCTCGTCCCGCATCTCCGCGACCGGCCGTTCACGATGCGGCGCTATCCCGACGGCGCGTACGGCAAGGCGTTCTTCCAGAAGGACGCGCCCAAGCACATGCCGGACTGGATCCCGACGTTCCACGCGCTCGTATCGACGCGCGACAAGGCGCGCACGAAGAAGTGGATCGACTGGCCGCTGGTGAACGAGCCGGCTGCGGTGCTCTGGATGGTGAACATGGGCTGCATCGACATGAACACGTGGTACTCGCGCGTCGACAAGCCGGAGCGGCCTGACTTCGTGCTGTTCGACCTCGACCCGACGCCGGAGGTGCCGTGGACGCAGACGGTCGAGGTCGCGCTGATCCTCAAGGAGCTGCTCGACCAGCTGGGCCTGGCGAGCTTCCCGAAGACGTCCGGCGGCAAGGGCTTCCACATCCTCGTGCCGATCGAGCGCCGCGCGACGTACGAGGACACACGCCAGTTCGCGGAGA
>DASZBP010000112.1:0-2189 GCA_035943915.1 Gaiellaceae bacterium
TTCTCGCCATTACCTACCGTGGTCGGAGAAGCGGTCGCCGCTTCACCAACCCGGTCATGTACGCAGAGCGTGACGAAACGCTAACGACAAGCTCTGGCCAGTCTCCCGGCCGCCCCCGGCCGGCGCCGCGACCGCGGCCGCCGTGGAACGAGTGAGCCCTGGCCCGCTGCTCGAGGAGGCGGTCTTTGACTACTGGCGCGCAGGCCTCGACGACCCGAGCATCACGACAACCAGGCTTGACTGGCGACTATGGCATCTCGAGCGCTTCGTTCTGCCGGCGCTCGGCCATCTCCGCGTCGACGAGCTCGAGCCGCGACTGCTTGAGGCGGGTTGACGCGAGCCATGTCCGCGAGCTCGGTGACGATGATGGCTTATTCAGGCCTGCAGGGGCTGGTCGCACGTGCCCGCCACGACGCCGTGGGATCGTGGAACGGCTGTGCAGACTGAACCCTGCCCGAGCAATGCTCGATCATCTCGACGACGTCGACGTCACCAGTTCACTGACGTTCATCGTCGAGCACACACGAGATGCGCTCGCGAACCTTCGCAAGACAACAACCCGCGGAGCGAAGGCCGATCGAGACCAGACGGACTCCGAATGAGCGTCTGCCGGTGGCCGCCGTCTCACGACTGACCAGCGGCTAGGCCAAGGGTCGGCGCCCATCGAATAGGAGCGGCCGCGTACACGCGCCCGCAGGGAGGACGTACACAGAGTTCTGATGGGTGCGCGGATTCGCCGCGGCGAGAGGGTTTGCAGAACCTTGCCGCTGTCCCTAGCGCTCAGCCGAAGTGGACGAGGCGGGGCCAAAGGGCCGCCCAGGGGGCTGCGGGTTGGCAGAGCATGACCGGAAGCCCCTGCTCATTGTTCTTGAGGCCGACGCCGTTGTTGACGGCGGCGAGCGTGCGGCAACCGTGGAAGTTGGGGGTTGCGTCGGTCGGGCCGTCGTATCCCACGAGGAGTGCGTGGGAGTCGGCGGCGGCTGGTCTGCCCCACTCGCTGAAACCGTTGTGGCCGCTGTAGACGCGAGGGAGCCCTTTGGCATGTCCGAGGACGTCGATGGCTCCGGCTTCTTGGTAGCTGAAGGTGAAGATCGCGGTGTGGGCGCGTTCGCGTGACGGGATCGTGTGCCAGGCGCGCGTGATGGTGTCGATGAAGCGGGGCCAGCCGACGGTGTCTCCCTGGTCAGGGTTGAGGGCGATCACGGCGCTGCCCTGCAGCGACTTCTCCGGCAGGAGCGGCAGCGCGACGAAGCCGTTGACGACGGCGCTGAGCGCAATCGCGACGAGGAGCGCCTGGAGACTGTGCCGTCTGCGTAGCGTCCAGGCTGCGGCCGGGAGCGCTCCGAGCCCGAGCAGGGCCGGGTAGAGACTCGCGAGGTAGTAGGCCTTGCCGTCACCGACCAGGTAGGCGACCGCCAGCCCAACGTAGGTCAGAGGCAGAAACCGAAACGGACGGAGCGCCGCAGCGCGAAACGGTGTGAACAGTCCGGCGATCCAGACCGGGACGAGAAACAGACTGACCATGACGATCTGGAAGGGAATGAAGCCTGCACGGCCGCCCTCCGCCTGCCCCGCGATGTTCTGGGCAACCGTCACTTGCGGCCAGCCGTGTCGCTGCTGCCAAACGAGATACGGCGCCGCCAGAAACACCGCCACAAGCGCCCCGGCGCCCGTCCACCAGCTTCGGAGCGGCCAGCGCGGCCCGACCAGCGCGAGCGCGACCGCGGCGAGGGCCGCGACGATCCCCACCTGCGGCTTCGCCTCGAAGCCGATCCCGACTACGAGTCCGGCGAAGAGCAGCGACGGGCCGCTGTGCCGCCTGAGCGCCCGGATCACCAACCAGAGGAACGCAGTCGTGCTCAGCATGTCGTAGGTAGTCGTGCTGGTCAGGTGGCTGGTCGCGAGCGCGAAACCTGAGACCGCCGTGCAGCCCGCTGCGATCAGCTGCGCCCGGCGTGCTCCGCCGACTTCGCGGGCGAGGAGCGCCGCCAGCGCCGTCGTCGTCCCGCCGACGAGCGCCGATGGCAGCCGAACCCAAAACGGCGAACCCGGCCCAAGATCGTGCATCACCCAACTGAGAAGCGGCACCAACGGCGGCTGGTCCGGGTAGCCGAAAGCCGGATGCGACCCTGCGACGATGAAGTAGAACTCGTCGCCGTGAAAACCGTACCTGGTGCTCGTCGCGATCA
>DASZBP010000113.1:0-5277 GCA_035943915.1 Gaiellaceae bacterium
CTGGCTCGTGCGCGTCGTCAAGCACGAGGACATCCGGAAGGTCGGATCGGGGAACATCGGAGCCACGAATGTCCTGCGGACGTACGGGTGGGGCTTCGGCCTCACCGTCATGGCGCTCGACGTCCTGAAGGGCTTCGTGCCGGCCCTGCTCGGCGTCCTCTTCGTCTCGCACCTCGCCGGGATCGTCGCCGGCGCGGCCGCGATGCTCGGCCACTGGCGGCCGCTGTTCCTGCGCTTCGCGAAGGGCGGGAAGATGGTCGCCACGTGCGGCGGCGTCTTCTTCGGCGTCGCGATCTGGGTCGCCCTCACGGCGCTCGCCGTCTGGATCGTGGCCGTGGTGCTCTTTCGGTACGCGTCGCTCGCGTCGATCCTCGCGGGCGTCGCGCTGCCGATCGCCGCCGCGGCGTACGGCTATCCGCCGCCGGTGATCGTCTTCGGCGTCTTAGCCGCGCTCGCGATCCTCTATCTCCACCGTGCGAACCTCGGCCGGCTGCGCGCGGGCACAGAGCACCGCTTCCAGTTCCGCCGGGCTGCGCGTGCGTAAGGCGGTCCTCGCCGCTGCAGTCGTCGTCGGCGCGTTGTGGATCGCACCCGGCGCGTTTGCGAAGACGACGACGTGGTGCGGGAGCGGCGCCGAGTCGACGAGCGACCGCACGGACATCGTCACCGGGCGCCAGATCCACGCGATCGTGGCGCTTCCGGCCGGCGCGCCCGACACGTTCTCCGTGAGCGCAGACGAGCTGGAAGCCGACGTCGAATCCGTGAACGCCTGGTGGGTCGGGCAGGACGCGACGCGCCGGCCGCGCTTCGACCTCGCCACGTTCGGGACGACCAGCTGCCTCGACGTCAGCGTCCTGCATCTGAGCGAGTCCTCGTTCTCGGGCGCCGAGTCGGCGTTCCGCGCGATCGGCTCCGAGCTGGCGAGCGCCGGCTTCGTGAGCTCGTACAAGAAGAGCCTCGTGTACTACGGCGGCCCGTCCGTCGAGACCGACGTGTGCGGTGTCGGCGGCGGCGACTTCGACGGGCCCGGAATCGCGATCGTCATCCCGACGGGCTGCCCCACGGTGCCGACCGACACCGTGCTCGCGCACGAGCTGCTGCACGCGCTCGGCGCGGTGCCGCCTGGCGATCCGCACCCGTGCCCCGACGACGCCGCACATCCGTGCGACTCGCCGACCGACGTCCTCTATCCGTTCACGCACGGCGAGCCACTGGCGCAGAAGGTGCTCGACTACAACCACGACGACTACTACGGGCACTCCGGCAGCTGGCCCGACATCCAGGACTCGGAGTGGCTCAGCCATCTGGACACGCCGCAGTTCCCGTTCGCAATCACCTTCGCAGGAGCGGGCACGGTGACGAGCGACGTCCCGGGCATCCGCTGCAGCGCGAGCTGCACGACGCAGTGGGATCAGGGGTCGACGTTCTCGCTGAACGCCGACGCCGCGAACGGGCGGCGCTTCGTCGGCTGGCAGGGCGCGTGCAAGGGAGTCGCGAGTTGCTTCGTCACGCTCGATGCGGCGCAGTCCACGACCGCGGTCTTCGGGCCCGTGACGATCGCGGTGCGGATCTCCGTCAAGGGCAAGGGACGCGTCGTGTGCACGCCCGCGTGCTCCAGGACGTTCCGTGCGGGGACGGCACTGACACTGCGGCCGGTGCCGGCGAAGGGCTGGCGGTTCGCGCGGTGGTCGGGCGCGTGCACAGGCACGCGCCCGGCGTGCCGCCCGAAGACGGACTTCGCCCTCGCGGCCAGAGCAACCTTCGCTAAGAAGCCAGCCAGTCGCTGAGCTCGGTATGAGCAGGCGCGACCGTGCCGCCCAGCTCACCGCGTAGCTCGCCGACCGTGCCGGTGCGCTCGGCGACGACGTCGTGGCGGTGGATCGTCTCGAGGTTCACCTGCCGCGCGAACACGAAGTCGCCGTCCGCGAGCTCCGGGTAGCGGTCGAGCATCCCCTTGAGTGAGAAGCGCACCGAGTCCTCGACGAAGCGCGGCTGCAAGTGTGCGTGCTCGACGACGAACAGCTCGTCGGGGCGCTTCATCAGCTCGTACACCGGAGAGCTCATCGACGACTCGACGATGTCGACGAGATGCTCGGCGTTGATCGACGCCTCCGTCCCCACGAGCAGCGTCCCGCGGCCGCGCTGGTTGTGCGTCGCGAGCGGGACCAGCTCGAGGATGCGCTCGACGTCGCCGTCGGCGAAGCCGGCTTCCAGCAGGCGCTCGGACGCCGCGTTCCGCACGAGCCCCTGCGCGCACGGGCACGCGTTGATCCCCGACGCCTCGACGCCGACGACACGGCGGACGCCCTTCGGCGACGCGGCGGCGATGCCGATCAGCGACACGATCTCCTGCGTGCGCAGCCCGGTGACCGGTGTGCGCCGCTCGAGCGGGTACTGCGCCTCGATCCGCACCTCGGCGCGGTGCGCGCCCTGCCGCTCGACGATGTGACGCGCGATGTGCTCGGCGAGCGTCTCGACGAGGAACGCCTCGCCGATCACGACCTCGTCGATCGCCTCCCCGAACAGCTCGGGGAACCGCGACATGTGGACACCCTTCTGAGCCGGCTCGAGGTCGACGGTGCAGGAGATCTCGGCGGCGAAGGTCTTCTCGTGCCCCTGGTGCCGGATGCGAATCGCCTTCTGGACGCCGGTGACCCCGGCCCGCGTCAGGCCGAGACGGACTTCCGGCTCCGACGCCTGGACGTCGAGGGTGGCTGCGTCACGAACCTCGGCCATTGGGTACAACCGTAGCGTCCATGGCTTCACAGCCGTTTCCACGCCTCGTCTCGCTGGCCTGTCACGACCTGAGGACGCCGCTCGCCACCGTCTACGGCTTCGCCCGCACGCTCACGCGCACCGGCGACCTCGACGAGCGCAGCCAGCGCTTCATCGGGATGATCGAAGAGGCGTCCGAGCAGATGACCGACCTGCTCGACCTGCTCGGCGTCGCGGCGCGCATCGCAGGCAAGCGATGGGAGCCGGCCCTGCGCGACGCGGACACGCTCGAGCTCGTTACCTTCGACGACGAGCGGATCGCCGTGTCCGGCGAGGGCGAGACGATCGAGACGGAGCCCGACACGCTCGCGATCGCGCTGCGCGCTCTTGCGATCGCCGCGGCGCGCTACGGGCCTGCGGATCAGGTCGCGTGGGAGGCGCGCGGGCGGCAGCTCGCGTTGTCGCCGCTGCTCCCCGAGGCTCGCGCCGTCGTGATGGGGGAGGAGCCGCGTGACCTCGGCTCGCTCGTCGCGCGCATGGTGATCGAGGAGCTCGGCGGCTCGCTCACGCTCGAGGGCGAGCGGCTGATAGTCGCTCTCTGACCCAGCCCTGGAACGCCGCGACGAGGGGCTCCGACGCGGCCATCAGCCGGCCGCCTTCGATCAGCCCCGCCGACATCCCGCGCTGCACCCCTTCGACGAGCGCGGTGTCCTCGCGCCCGACTTGGTTGTCGTACTCGAGGAACTCGGCGATCCATTCCGGGGTCGCGTCGGCTGCGAAGAAGTAGTCGAGGAAGCGCGCGGTGCGCCCCGGGCCGTGGGGCGCGATCGGGCCGATCGACAGGTTGCCCGGGCCGGGGAAGACGTTGATGCCGGTGTTCGGGAAGAGCAGGTGGAACTGCCCGGGCATCCCGCTCGACTTCTGTTTGCAGAACTGCGCCGCGAATGTCGCGTGCGGCTCGAGCACGTACCGGTCGGGATGCGTGTCGACGTCCGCGGAGAACGCCGGGTGCGCGGTCGGGCAGTGGTAGCACTCGAGGAAATTCTCGGACACGACCTTCCAGTTCGCCTCTGCGCCGAAGTGCACGCGCGAATGGAAGACCAGCGCGTCGATGTCGATGTCGCGCGCGAGCAGCTCCGGCAGCTCCGCGAGATGCTCGTCGAGCGGCGGCGCATCTGGATCCGGGTTCACGAAGAGGAACGGCCCCCACGTACCGACGCTCGCGGGCGCGAGCGACAGCTCGCCGGGCTCGAACGAATGCTCACGCTCGGAGCGCGGTGCGTTGCGCAGCTCGCCGTCGAGGCCGTAGGTCCAGGCGTGATACGGGCACTGGATCGTGCTGCGCGTGCCGCAGCCTTCTGCGAGCACCGCACCGCGGTGGCGACAGACGTTGACGAATGCGCGGAGGAGTCCGTCCTCGGCACGCGTGACGACGATCGGGATGCCGCCCGCGTCGACGGCGAGATACGTGCCGATCTCGGAGACCCGCCCCGCGTACTGCCAGGCGTGCGCGAAGATCGCGTCCCGCTCGTCGCGGAGCGTCTGCTCGTCCGAGTACCACCGCCACGGAAGCGTCTCCATCACAGGCGGTCGGCCTCGACGATGCGCTGCAGGAACTGCTGCGTGCGCGGCTCGCGCGGTGCCGTGAAGATCTCGGACGGCGGGCCTTGCTCGAGCACCCGGCCGTCGTCGAGGAAGCAGACGCGGTCGGCGATCTCGCGCGCGAATGACATCTCGTGCGTCGCGAGGATCATCGTCATGCCGCCGGCCGCGAGCTCCCGGATCACGTTGAGCACCTCGGCGACGAGCTCCGGATCGAGCGCGCTCGTCACTTCGTCGAAGAGCATCAGCTCCGGCTGCATCGCGAGTGCCCGCACGATCGCAACGCGCTGCTGCTGCCCGCCGGAGAGGCGATCCGGGAAGTCGTTTGCCTTGTCGGCGAGGCCGAAGCGGTCGAGCAGCGTATGTGCGCGCTCGTTCGCCTCGCTCTTCGAAAGCCCGAGCACGTCGCGCGGCGCGAGTGTCACGTTGCGCAGGACGCTCATGTGCGGGAAGAGATTGAAGGACTGGAAGACGATGCCGATGCGACGGCGGACGGAGTTGACGTCGCGCGGCCTGGTGATGTCGTCGCCCGCGAGGAAGATACGTCCGCTGTCGATCGCCTCGAGCCGGTTGATGCAGCGCAGCAGAGTCGACTTGCCCGAGCCCGACGCGCCGATCAGCGCGATCACCTCGTGCTCGGCGACTTCGAGGTCGATGTCCTTCAGAACGCGGTTCCGCCCGAACGACTTCGAGAGCCTCTCGACGGCGACGGCGCTCATGCCACGCTCCCGGCCTGGCGGCGCCGGCGATCGCGCAGCACCAGGTAGTCGGTGAAGCGCGCGAGCGGGATCGTGATCGCGACGAACAGGACCGCCGCCGCAAGGTACGCGGTGAAGTTGAACGTCGCGTTCGTGTCGATCTGCGACTGCTGGAACGCCTCGATCGCGCCGACCGTTCCGACGAGTGCGGTGTCCTTCTGCAGGCCGATGAAGTCGTTCAGCAGCGGCGGGATCACCCGCC